>JAAZOA010000194.1 GCA_012798055.1 Syntrophomonadaceae bacterium
TCGCCGCCCAGGCGGTTGTTGCCTGAGGTTGCCTTGACCTCGAACGTGCCTTCACCGATCTCCAGGATCGAAACATCGAAGGTGCCTCCTCCCAGGTCAAATACCATGATGGTCTGGTTTTCTTCCTTGTCTAAACCATAAGCCAGGGCAGCTGCAGTAGGTTCGTTGATGATCCGCAAGACTTCTAGGCCAGCTATGGTTCCGGCGTCTTTGGTCGCCTGACGTTGTGAGTCGGTGAAGTATGCGGGGACGGTGATCACCGCCTGGGTGATCTTCTCTCCCAGGTAACTTTCCGCATCGGTCTTAAGCTTCTGCAGCACCATTGCCGATATTTCTTGGGGAGTATATTTCTTGCCCTCGATGCTCACTTTGTAGTCGGTCCCCATATGTCTCTTAATCGATGAAACCGTTCGTTCCGGATTGGTTGTCGCCTGCCGCTTAGCCACTCTGCCCACCAACCGTTCACCTGTCTTGGAGAATCCAACCACAGAAGGAGTTATGCGTTCCCCCTCCGCGTTGGGTATCACAACAGCCTCGCCGCCTTCCATGATAGCGATAACCGAGTTGGTTGTACCCAGGTCTATTCCCACTACTTTAGCCATTTATTGACACCTCCATATTATTGTGCGCTGACCTTGACCAGACTCGGTCTTATTACCCGGTCATGCATGATATAACCGGTTTGCAGCTGTTCGATGACTGTGTTTTCTGGATACTCATCACTGGGCTCCACTGATAGCGCCTGGTGATACTGGGGATCGAAAGGTTCACCCACGCTTTCAATGGGCTTGACCCCTTCGCCTGTCAGCAAATCACCCAGGTTGCGGGCTGTCATCTCCACTCCTTTGCTGAGGGCCTCAAAATCCCGGGAAGTTCCAGCCGCTTCAATGGCCCGGTTCAGATCATCGATAATAGGCAGCAGTTTCTTGATCAAAGCCAAATTAGCATATTTTACATACTCTTCACGGTCGCGCTGGCTGCGTTTTTTTATATTTTCGACTTCGGCCAGTGCCCGCAGATAATTTTCATAATTTTTTCGAGTCTCATCCTGTTGCTTCTTCAGTTCCTCACTCAATTTAGTTTCCAGGCCAGGCTCGGCTGCTTCAGCACCGGTATCAGCTGCGTCATGGTCCGTTTCGGTTTCTACCGGCGGGCTGGCATTTGGTTGTGTTTCCCAATTCTTCTCCATTTTGCTCTTCACCTCGATTTATCTAATATCATGGGGATAAGGCTCCTCGTCACGCATCTTTATTACCGTGTTGATCCGCAAGATCGCAGTCGCTACCTCACCGGCTGCCCTCACCGCGTAAGTCTTGATCCGTGTCGGATCAACGATACCCTCGGCAAAGGCGTCGATCAGATTTCCCCCTTCGCAGTCGACCGTGATGGCCGCTTTTTGGGTCCTCTTTTGTTCGGCAACGACATCACCGATTTTTTCCAGGGGGTTAAACCCCGCATTGGCCACTATACAGCTAAAAGGACGAAGTAGAGCTTCTTTCACTGCCAGTACGCCATAGGATGACATTCCTTTCAATTCCTGCGCCAAGTCTTCCAGTTGCCGGGCGGTCCATACCTCAATAGCACCGCCCCCAGGAACCAAACCTTGCTGCACTGCCGCCTGCACTGCCGCCGCGGCATCGCGAGCGATGCGTTCTCTCTCGTCCACAACCTCTTCAGTGGCAGCCCCAATCAGGACTGTAGCCCAGGGTTCACCGCAACCATCCAGTACCAGTGTATATCCCTTCTTGTCATCAACCTGGACCCGCCCTGCCTGGCCCAAATAAGGGGCAATCTGCTCCTGGGGACGCAGCAAACCGCTCCTTTTTATCTTGCGGGCACCGGTATGCTGGCAGACTCTATCGATTTCCCGCTGCGAAACCCTCTGAATCGCCGCAATTCCAGCTTCAGTAAAGACCTGCTCAGCCTGGGCATCTACGCTCCGGTCGACTATAACCAGATTCACCCCAAGTGCAATTATCTTGGCCAAGCTGTCTTCATATTGTTTCTTGACCTGCAGATAATACTGAAAACCGGCTTCTGAGGAACGGCTTTCCGCTTCCAGCTCTTCAGGAGCCAGGGCATCGTCGATAATCAATATCTTAACGTTCTGTTGGGAGCGCGGCATCTCAAGGTTAAGGGGAACTTTACTGATAAGATTGCCGGAAAATACCTGACTTGCCGATGCTTCCCGGGCCACCACCGTATCTGCAAATCTAAAGTCAGGGCTATGGAGTCTTTCCCGCCCCATTATCCTGGCTGCCTCGCTAACCAGTGCGGCGATATCTTCCTGGTCCCGGCCAGCAATTTTCGCTGCGGCTAGCAGTAAAGGGTCATCCAGGGACTCAACCGGCTGGTTCTGGCTCTCTATGCGTTCGATGCCGTATTCTAAGCCCAGTTTGATACCAGCAATGACCTGGGTCACAGGTACCCCTTTTATGACTTGATTGGAGCCTTCCGTTACCAATGCCCCTGCCAAAATAGTAGCGGTGGTGGTGCCATCACCGACCTCCGCTTGCTGAGCCCTGGCCGCATTGATGATCATGCGAGCCACTGGATGACTGACTGCCATAGCCTTCAGTATGGTGACCCCATCATTGCTTATCACCACCTCGCCCAGGCTGTCTACCA
>JAAZOA010000195.1 GCA_012798055.1 Syntrophomonadaceae bacterium
ATGATCGGGTAAACAGACTGTTGCCCATTGGTTTGCAGGGAAGGGGGATTGTGTGGATGGACCCGAAGATAGAGGCCTTGCGCGGCAGGGAACCCGGCATAATTTACCACGAACGGCTCATTAAAAACGCGATATTGCTGCCCCTGGTGGAGTACGAGGGGGAAACCTGCGTTCTTTTCGAAAAAAGGGCTTCCCACATGAAAAGGCAGCCGGGAGAGATATGTTTCCCCGGAGGCGGAGTTGAGGCGGAAGAAAAGGGCCAAGCCATTTCGGCTATCCGCGAAACCTGCGAAGAGTTGGGTCTACAGTCCGAAGACATTGAATTGATAGCCCCGCTGGACATTATGGTTTCGCCATTTGATATGATAATTTACCCCTACCTGGGATACATAAAAGACTATGCCCGGATTGCCATCAATCCCGATGAGGTGGATTCAGTGTTTTGCGTTCCCCTGGAATTCCTGCTCAGCCATCAACCCATCAAGACCAAGATGGAATTGAGTGTAGATGCCCACCAGGACTATCCTTTCGAACTCATTCCCCAGGGCAGAGATTATCCCTTCCGCCGGGGCGCTTACCCGGTATTTTTCTATCTCTGGAAAGATAAGGTTATCTGGGGCTTGACTGCCCTTATCCTCCATCACTTCCTGGAATTATTGCAGCAACAGTCCTCTCAATAAGCCAGTAGTCGTCAGATGCGACTACAAATGCTCTCCAGCAAGTCGCCGGTTCGATCCGTGTCGATCTTGACTGTGGCCGCATGGTCCAAATGAGTGTATCCCTTGTTAATGATGACCAGGTCCTGGGTGAAGGTACTGAACTCCTTGACAAATCCGGCCAGGGGATAAACGGTCAGCGAAGAACCGATCACAATGAGCAGCCGGGCCTGGAGAATCGCTTCCTGGGCGGCGCCAAAGTGCTGAATAGGTTCGCCGAACAAAACCACATCCGGTTTCAAGAGGGTACCGCACTGGTTGCAGTAGGGCACGACCCCCGCAACTGCATCCACATAAGCCTGATCGTACACTCCATCACAGCCGGGATTGGTGCACAGGTAGCGGTCTGCGGTGCCGTGAATGGCTATGACCCGCTTGCTGCCTGCTTGTTGGTGAAGGTTGTCTATGTTTTGGGTGACTATGGCCTTGATCAGGCCTCGGCTCTCCATAGCTGCCAGCATTTGATGGGCCTTGCTGGGCTTAACCGGCGGAAAGGCAAAATATTTCCGGTAAAAAGCGTAAAATTCATGAGGAGATTGGCGGAAGAAATCGATGTTTATGATGCCCATTACCCGGTCTTCCCCGAGCTTACGGTATATGCCATTGGTTCCGCGGAAGTCAGGGATGCCTGCCTCTGTACTTATACCTGCTCCGGTGACAACTACTGTATTCTTGGAAAGTTTCAGCATAGTGGCGATTTTTTCGATTTGGGACTGCATTATTTGCACCTCCAGTAAGAATAACCGGCTAATAAAAATGCCCTCTATGAGCCTTGCTGCTCATGAGGACATTTTCGAAAACATTTTGGGTAGGTGGCGGAGAAAGATATCTAACTCTTTATCCAAGAACCACTGACCTTTCTCTGAACAATAGATATCCCTAATTTACCACCCGGGGAATGACAGATTTATCTGAAAGAACCTCTAACCGGTGGGAGATAACTAACTGAACTCAACCGTGTCTAACCCGTGAAACCAGTTACCTTTTGCTCTCCGCCACCTGACGTAAGTATAAAGCATAATCGCATAAAAAGCAAGCAGAATCGGTAATCACCGCTGTTAATAAAAGTCAATCTCAGTCTTCCACTTTCCAACCCTGCTCCTCATTGTCCCAGGTCGTCTTTTCGAAAAATTTCTTGGTTGGACGTATTACTGTAGCCTGACAGCTAGCTGTTACAGTGCCGTCAGGCAGCCTCAATTCAGCGGCTACATGGCCGATGCGGCTTGACCTTTTGACAACCCAGCCCACGGCTCTCAGCTTTTCGTCCACCGGCGTAGGGAGGAGATATTTTACATCCAGTCTGGCAGTGATAAATAGCTCATCCAGGGGTTCACCGGTCATCATCAAGGCCCGCCCGGACGTCTCGTCCAAAATGGCAGCCACGATTCCGCCATGGACTATGCCTGGATAGCCGTTGAAGTGGGCTGGGACGACCACATCACCCCAGATTTGATTTTTTTCCAGGTCGTTGTACCAGGTCATTTTTAAACCCACTTCATTTTCCCGTCCGCACATGAAGCAGAAGCGTGAGGTAGGTTGTTTATTCATAGACTAGGTCCTCCTTTTTGATTATAGCCTGTTTAATGAGCAAGCTGTGTTTAGGTTTCTAATAGTTGCCTGTCAATTTATATATTTTACCATATTAAAACCAATACCATGGGGGATATAATGAAATTGAAGGATATTAAAAGGGGAATCTGAATTGTCCTCGTGATGAGGGCAGAGCAGCATCACCGCTCCGGAGGGGAATAATTATCGTCAAGATTGTAACCGACAGCACATCCTATATCGACCAGGGGCTGCAAAAGCGACTGGACATCACGGTTATCCCCTTGAGCGTACAATTCCCGGATGAAACCTTCCGGGAAACCGAAGTGGATTACGGGTATTTCTACCGGAAATTAGAGAATAGCAAGATAATTCCAACTTCTTCTCAGCCCCCCCAGGGAGAGATCGAAAATGTTTTCAGAGATCTGCTGGCCGCCGGGCACCAGGTGCTGGGAATATTCATCTCTTCGTTGATGAGCGGTACCTACGACTCGGCGCTAGTGGTCCGGGACCGGATCCTGAAGGATGAACCGGGAGCAGCGATTGAGATACTTGACTCCCGCACCAATTGCATGGCCCTGGGATCGATGGCATTGGCTGGGGCTAGGGAAGCTGACCGGGGGAGTTCCTTGCCGCAGGTAAAGGCTGCTGTCGAGGCTGTCATGCCCAGGGTAAGATTCTACTTCGTGCCCGCCACCCTTGAATATCTCAAGAAAGGCGGTCGCATCGGTGGAGCGTCGGCCCTCCTGGGGTCACTTTTGCAGATTAGACCAGTTCTCTATGTCAGGGAAGGTGAGACCGAACTATTGGAGAGGGTCAGGGGGAAACGGGCGGCGATCGCCCGGATGCTGGAGATCATGGCTGCTGATGCCAGCCGGTTCGGAGTGGCAGAGGTGGTCATCCACCACATCGATGCTCCGGCAGAAGCCGCTGAACTGGGGAGGACGGTAGAGTCCAGGTTTGCCTTGCCAGTAACATATTGCCCGATCGGGCCGGTAATCGGACTGCACGTAGGTCCGGGCACTCTGGGCATAGTGTATACTACTGTAAACTCCTAAATTTGATGGTATAATCTGGTCATGGCGCTGACACAAAATCGTGGGGAGGGATTAGTTTGAAGAAAGCATGGATTGCTATCCTGGCACTGGTTGTTTTGTTGATCATACCTATTATTGGAAGTTACAATGGGTTGGTAAGACTCAACGAGGACGTGAATGGCAAATGGGCGCAAGTAGATGTGCAGTTGCAGCGCAGGGCTGACCTGATTCCCAATCTGGTGGCGACGGTCAAAGGCTATGCAGAACACGAGCAGGAGATCATGAACAATCTGGCTGATGCCCGCAGCCGGCTGATGGGAGCCCAGACGGTGGCTGACAAAGCTGCCGCCAACGAAGAACTGACTTCGGCCCTGTCGCGCTTGCTGGTTATTGTCGAGAATTACCCCAACCTAAAGGCTGATGCCAACTTCCGGCAGCTGCAGGATGAACTGGCTGGCACTGAAAATCGCCTGGCCGTGGCCCGCAAAGACTATAATGATTCGGTGCAGGTCTATAACGCCAAGATCAAATCATTTCCGACCAATATGCTGGCCGGTATGTTTGGTTTTTCGGCCCGTGATTATTTCCAGGTAGAGGCTGGGGCGAAGACGGCTCCCCAGGTTAAGTTCTAGAATCGAGGATTTATATTCATGATGGCAGGATTATCCCGGCCCAGGAGGGTATGTAGGCATCAGGGCAGAACACACCTGCAGCTGGCTGTGGCCGGCCTGCTCATGTTTGCGATTTTATGGTTGCCGTTAGCCGTATTGGCGGCCTATAAAGTCCCCAACCCGCCCCCTGATTTGTACGTTCTCGACCAGGCTGGAGTGATGAATCCGGACACGGAAAAGATGATCCTCTCCACCAGCCAGGAGCTGGCCCGTCGGACCAAAGCCCAGGTAGCGGTAGTGACCCTCAAATCGCTGGACGGTTATCCGATCGAAGATGTCTCCCTG
>JAAZOA010000018.1 GCA_012798055.1 Syntrophomonadaceae bacterium
CCCGTTAGAGTGGTCCTGGGGATCCCCTGCCCCGATCCCCGCTGCCAGGAATGGGAACTGCCTGGCTATAGCCTGGCAGAGGCACAGCGACGGATCGAAGTGACCCACTGGGCGATGCAGGAATTGATGGCACGATGGGCAGAGGGCAGGTGTGAGCACCTCGACCTGGTTGGATTTTATTATATGTCGGAACAGGGAGTTTGGAATGACTCGCTGCTCCGTCAATTCCCCCGGCTTTGCCATGAATACGGCCTGCGATCATTTGCCATACCCGGAATTACCTCCGCCTGGATGACTGAGTTCAGCCGGGCTGGATTTGATTGTGTGGCCCTGCAGTCATCCCATGCCTTCCGGCAGCCATTCAATAGGCCTCGTAATTTCGCCTTGAAATCGGCTGGCCTCATTGCCCGCCAATTCGGCATGGGCATGGAAGTGGAACTCCCCTATGACGTGACCAAGCAGGGAGGGGATGCCAAAATCAGGGATTACCTTAACATGGCCCGTATCCAGGGTTGGGCCGGAGCCTTCAAGGCTTACTTCCAGAGCTACAGGCTGATCAGAGACCTGGCGGAAAGCCCAGTGCCTGAAGTGCGCAGCTTGTATGATGAACTATACTACTTGAGCAAAGAGGATGGCAGATTGCCCCGTGAGGTCAGCCAGGGAAATGGTATCGAACTGGAACTGGAGTGGTCGGGTCAAAGCACCCCAGGCAGCCATGGGTTTGTGGGCAGGTTCAGCTGTGAAGCAAGCCAGGGCAGCATCTCGGTAACCGGGCTCAGCGTGAAGTGACCGGGGTGGGGACTAATAATTAAGGCTATGCTTCACCTTCAAGAAAGTCCTGCGCATGAATATATAGGTTAAGGCGATTATTAGTACGGCCAGGATAGGTGCGGCGATGACCAGGATGGAGACGATTACTGTACCGATGGATTCCAGGGCGGATACTACCGGATTGACTGCTCCCGCTGAAACCAGGGTCGAACTGTGATGTATCCCGGTGCTCACCAGGCTGGTTGCCGTTGCCGCACCACCTCCGGCTATGATTGCCAGAGCCCACTGCAGAATAGGACTTATATCTGTCATCACCGCAGCGGTGAGCATAATGCCGGCTATGGCGCTTATTGGCACACTGGCGGTTGATAAGAGATTGTCAACCCAGGGGAGAAAATAAGCCAGGATTTCCAACAGGGTAGCTACTCCGAATACTATCAGGGATGGATAGGAAGCGATCCACTGAAAGCCGAAGCCGAGTTCCAGATACCCGCCTAGCCCGGCTATGCCCAGGACCAGAAAAGGCACGAACACCCGAAAACCGCAGGTGGCAGCCAGACCCACACCGATGAGAACGTTCATCAATAAATCCATCCTGAACCCCTCCCTATAAGCAATAATCCCTGCCTATGGTGCTTCTCAATGCAATTATAAGCGCCCAGTAAATGGATGTCCATCTAAGCCGGGCCAAATGGGGTATTATTCCAGGCAGGCTGAAGGCAGAGGCAATCGGCAAAATATGTACATGTTTAATATTTTGCCCCATCAATAGCTTATAATGGTAGCATGAGATTGTGGGGCGGTAATCCCCAGAACACTGTACAGGTCGGGTATAGCGATGATTTATTATAATGAAGGGGGAAATGGGGAATGAAAAGGAAAGTTGTGGCTCTAATTTTGGCGGTTTTGATGCTGTTTGGCTTAGCTGGCTGCGCCAAGACCGAAAGAGCCCAGGATGTCCTGAGGATAGCGTATACAACGGACCCGCAAGGATTGGACCCGCAGAGGACTGCGGCTGTGGCTACCTTCAACATCACCGGTAACCTATATGATACGCTGTTGGCCATCACCCCTGACTGGCAGGTTGAGCCGCGGCTGGCCGAAAGCTATACCGTATC
>JAAZOA010000196.1 GCA_012798055.1 Syntrophomonadaceae bacterium
AAAGGCATAGTTGTCGCCAGTGAGGAGGGCGAACAAGAAATCTCTTCATAATGCGCCACCTGTGCGCGGATCTGCTTGGCCATGCCGTTCTCGACAAGGCCTATTGCAGTAAACGCCATGATGTGGTTATCTTGCCTCATTTTACCGCCTGCTGGTACAAAAAAAGAGGTTATTGGTCCGCTCTGCCCAACAACCTCATCCTGAACAAAATGTAAGCTCCAACGAACCTTTTTGACTTTCTGCCTTAACCTCTGCCTTCCAACTTTTGTTTCCCATCTTTTACTTCTCATTATACCTTCATCTTTTTGGATCTCATTTACTCTTAGTCTACATCAACTCTATTTTATTTCCATTTTCTTCACTTTCTTCTTTTCAGAATTCTGTGAATCAAACTTCCATATTATAGAATTGTTATAAACTATTTTCTTTGATTTCCTTGTGATATAGTGAATTTCTTCACCGGTATTTCTGATCTGTTCGGATGTTTGTTTCTGTTTTCCGGCTCGGTAGGTTTTCTGTCTTAAGAATTCCTTGGAGCTTGTATATACTGTACTATTTCTTGCTATCCCTGTCAAGGATCCAAGCACGCTGAGAATCGTTTTTATTTTCACTAATGCCCTACCCAGGGGAGATCATGAATTCATAGTAGGCATCGGTGTGCTGTCCTGATTGGGGATTCTCAAAGCTGCGCTCCCAGAATCGAACCCTGTTATGGCGATCGACCATTATAACAGTGGTAGCGCGGGTTCCATACTTGGAGCCGGTAATAAAAGCAGACCCCAACAGTCTTTCCAATTCGATTCCGATTCCTGTATCGGGGAGTTCTCTATCTTCCGGGATGTCGCGGTTGGCCATAATATTCCAGATATCGGCAATATTTACCTCTTCATGAGCGAGACATTCTGATAGAGATTGAAGTCCCCGGGTGACCTTCGGCCATGGTACATCCAGCAGGTTATTGCTTAGACCATGTAATCCTTTATCCAATTTCCTGACGATGTTTTCGCGATTTGACAAGTAGTATATCGTATCAACATCCCCAGCCAAAAGACTGAACCCCTTATAGAGGTTCCCCCTGTTGACCAGATGGCTCATGAACTCTTCGCCTGTTTCACGGCTTTTTAGGTATTGAGCTGCCAGTAAACCTCGAGACGGCATATTGGATGGATAACTCTTTGGTTCGCGAAATACGGTCACGGCGGCGAAGCGTCCCGCAGTAGTTATTCCAGTCCAGGTGCCCTGTTTGACTATGTCCATGCCCGCCAGTATATTGGGATCTTCGGCCCAGAAATGGGCCGGCAGCGTCGGGCGGTCGTAGAATTCGTCACGGTTGCCGCTTATGATGAGTTTGTATTTGGGATGGCAGTCTAAGGCCATGAGAATAAGACACATATTTTGCCCTGCTTTCCAAATCCTTTAATTTATATGGAAGGAATATTATCCCGGGGCATTCGTCCACTACTTTGTGCAGCCCCAGCTAGGGGCTCAATTACAGTATATTTTTTTATCCCAGGTTAGCACAAGGTGTATGCAGGTTTGATAGAACCAAAAATGTCTAATCTGTTATATTTCTTGTCTTTTTGCCGGCTTGGAAGTACACTGTTTTAGAGGCCCTGGAGAATTGATCCCATCTGCCTTTCCTTTTAGGAGTCAAATGATCAAGGGGAAGACCTTTCTAATTTCTTACACCGTAATGAGGTAACCATAAAAATGACAAACGATTTCAGCAGATTAGGCATAACTCTTCCCATTCTGAAAGCTTTGCAGGAAATGGGATTTGAGGAGCCAACCGAAGTTCAACAACAAGCCATTCCATGTATTCTTAAGCAAGAAGATGTGATAGTGAGGTCGAAAACGGGCAGCGGCAAAACAGCCGTCTTCGGCGTGCCAATCTTACAGTTGACTGATCCCGCAGCCGAAGGACCGCAGGCTCTCATACTCACTCCTACCAGGGAACTTGCCGTCCAGGTGGACAGCGACCTCAAGCAAATGTCCAAGCACCTGGCTCACAAGACCACAGCGATATATGGCCAGCACAATATTAATACGGAAATCCAAGCCCTTCGCCAGGGTGTTACCATTGTCACAGGCACCCCCGGTCGGGTATTTGACCATTTGGGCCAGGGCACGTTAAAAACACGGAATATACGCTTTTTAGTATTGGATGAAGCCGACCGGATGCTGGATATGGGCTTCATTGATCAGGTGAAAAGGATCATCAGGAAACTCCCCAAAGACAGGATTACCATGTTGTTTTCTGCTACTATACCGACAGAGGTGCATGCCATCTGCCGTGATTACATGAAAAATCCAATTACTGTTGAAATTGAGTCTCCAACCATGACGGTAGATACCATAGAGCAAGTTTACTATCGGGTTAACCACAACGAAAAGCGCACCCAGTTGAACCGCCTGCTATTGTATGAACAGCCGGAAAGCTGTCTCATTTTCTGTAACACCCGCCGTGCGGTAGACACAGTTCAAAGTTTCTTAACGCGGAAAGGCTATGCTTCGCAGGCATTGCATGGGGATATTCCCCAGGTCAAACGGCTAAAAACCCTGCAACGTTTTAAGGAAGGCGAATTTCACCTGTTAGTGGCCACGGATGTTGCCGCCCGGGGTATTCATATTGACGATTTGTCACTGGTGATAAATTATGATGTTCCCTTCGAGAAAGATGCGTACGTGCATAGAATTGGCCGTACCGGCAGAGCTGGCAGTGGTGGCCGAGCCATTTCTCTGGTAACCGGGGATGACATAATGACGCTCTACGAGATCGAAGAGCATATCGACGTTCGCATCGAAGAAGCTGATTTGCCTACCAACTCATTTTTCGATGAAAACAAATCGTCTATCAATAATTGGATTAAGGTCAATTCAGTGCAGAGCCAGCCTCAAGTAGTGGCGATTGCCTCGATTCCCAGAGAATCCGGCAGTAAATCCACTGGCTCAAAGACCAGGAAGCGGCCTAACCGCCGTGGCAAACCTGCCCTTAAAACTAGCCAGGGCCCCGAAGCTTCCCCCGCGACTAATAGGGCATTCGTTACTGAGTCTGAAATCCAGCCTGCTCCGCCCGTGCTGAAGTCAGTCTCGACTCATTCCGCGGTTGCTGAATCAGTCCAGGTTCCTATTAAACGAGAACTAGTCCCCGTTCCCGAGAAAACTGAAAAATTGCCGCTGTTTAAGCGCCTGCTGCAACTTATCCGGGGTAAGTAATTATCAGCTCAACCAGGATCCATATTCCTTCAAGACTTGACGCGCCTTGAGTGTAATCCACTTGGAGGGCTGGCCTTTTTTCTCCACATCCACTAGCATCTTGCCATTGAAGGTATTTTCCATTTTCCAGGTTCCATTCTGCATCTGTTTACTGCGCAATATCTCTAAAGCATCGATTAGCCTCGGATCCTTGACTTTAAGCTGTGCAAATATTCCCAGCAGTTCAAGGATGTCGGTCTGGTACATAAGTGGGAAACCAAGTTTCAGCCAGCCAGGCCGGGATACCTCTTGCAGGTTATGGCTTTTTTTATACAAATGATGTTTCAGGAAATATTCGCTCAGTTCCTGGAGCTTCTGTTGGGTACCGGGACTCCTGTTCTCAACTGGAATTGCGGCCAGGGCTTTGAAGGTTTTCGCCACTCCCATGTGGCAGGAATGGCGGCCCCAAAACATAGCGTATCTTTCGTATACTTTACCGGTAGGGGGAAGCTCTGCAGCATCATCAGCCCGCTGATATGTATTTATCCAATCGATAGCCTGCCTTACCCTTTCATCGTCCAGAAAGCCCAATTTTATTAGGCTATATACCATATTGCCGGTTAGACAGGGAACAACTCCACTGAGTAACCCGGTGCCGGTCTTCGCGCTCTGGTCATATGCAAAGCCAGCCGTTTCAGGATTTTGGGAGTGCTGCAGTATGAATTCACAAGCTTTTTGCACCCTGCTATCAA
>JAAZOA010000197.1 GCA_012798055.1 Syntrophomonadaceae bacterium
AAAGCGGAGTTCAACAGCGGGTAGGTGGGCGGGGAACAAGCCCAGCCCCACCCAGGCATGGTCACAATAAGAGGAGGTAGTACATGTTCAGAAAGTTGCCGGGAATAGGTTTGGACATCGGAAGCCAGAAGATAAAGATGATCAGGGTTGCCCACAAGAGGTCGCAGCTGGAACTTATAAGATACGGCAGTACACCTACCCCTGCAGGGACTATTAAGGGCGGGATTATCGTCGACCCGGAGGGTTTGGGGGCGGAAATCAGGTACCTGGTCAAAGACCTGAAGCTAAGCGGCCAGCGTACAGTGTCAGCCCTGGGAGGTCAGCAAATATTCATGCGCAATATTTGTATACCCAATGTAAAAGCCGGTGAATTAGATGATGCGATATGGTATCAGGCTATGCATCTGTTGCCTATTCCGGTAGAAGAGGCGGTAATGGACCATTACGTAGTGCGACAAGTTGATACGGCTCAAGGCAGAAACACAGAAATACTCCTGGTGGCGGTCGGAAAAAACCAGGTAGAGAATATCAAGCTGGCCTGTCATATTGCGGGGCTCAAATTGGCTGTATTGGAGGTTGAACCCCAAGCCTTGTTCAGAATGGTGGGAGACGCGGCTTCAGTAACGGCTATCTTGAACGTTGGCTGGACTAGATCGTATGTGTTTATCTTCAAGCGAGGCGTGCCAGTATTTTTCCGGGCCATTTCGGTAGGCAGCTCTGTTGGGGCAAATTTATCCGAATCCTACCCTGCCTCCATAGTCGATGCTGGAGCAGTGCAGACCACCATACAGATGAAATCCAAACAAAATGGCCCGGAATATCTAGTCAGCGAGGTCAAAGCGGCGGTGGAATACTACCAAGCCAGCCAAAACGGGCTGGAGGATAACATCCAAAAAATCTGGGTGAACGGGGGCAGCCGTCTCAGGGATTTGGCCAACCGGCTGGTGCGGGCGACAGGTTGCGAAGTAGAGGCGGTCGGGATCGGGAAAAGGCTGCGGCTATCGGCTGATATTAACCAGCGGGTGCGCCAGGAACTGCAGCAAGATTTCCTGATCGCCCTGGGTTTAGCTGCCCGGGAGGTGTATTGATGAAAAAAGCGGCCTCGACGGAAATTAATCTTTTACCGGACCCAGGTCTCCATTTCAAAAGACTGACTGCCATCATCTCACTTGCATTTATTGTGGCAGCATTAGCCGGGGCAAGCCATTACTGCTACCGCAAAGAGCAGCAAACCCTGGCGGAAATGGCCCGGCTCAACAGCGATCTGGCCGCCCAGATCGAAACCAGACGAGCCGGACGTGAAGATATGCAACCTTTAATCAAAATGGAGTTGGCCGTTGATGAGTTGAGTCCGTTACTTGTGGAACTCGAAGCAAAACGCGTACCTTTCACAACTATCCTGGAGGAAATCTATAACCTTGTACCGCCGGACACCAGGCTCAGCCAAATAACCATGGGGGATTCGCATGCTATTATTTATGGCCAGTGCGCAAATAATGGGCTTGTAGCCCAACTGCTTGATGGCCTGAAATCGCTGTCGCGTTATGGTGGCCTGGTCAGCATGCAGTCGAAGCTCGATCAAAGCGGTCAAGGAACCGAGTTCGTTGTAGAAATAGCTCTCCAGGAATAAGAGCGTGAGAATGACAAAAAGGGAAATCATAGGTATAGGCGTGTTGCTGCTGGTAATCCTGGTGTATGTTTTTGATCAATTCCTTTATCAACCGCTTAAGCTTGACAAAACGAGACTTGCCAACGAGCAGCGGCAAATCATCCAGGAACTCGAGGAAATCAATGCGCGACAGAGCCGGGACCAGAAACTGTTGATCCTGGAGCCGGAAATAAGACAGGAGTACCAGAAGATGATTACCCAAATACCCCCTGAACCAATGATCAGTGATACGGTCAGATATCTGGAATGGAGCGCAACCCAGGCGGAGGTTGCAGTGGCCTCATGTGTCATACAGGATCTGCACGATAAGCCAAACGTCCCTGGCGGAAATGTTCATCAGGGCCTTAAAAATGGCGTATTGACTCCTGTTAGGCTGCAAGTGATTGCCCGCGGTAATCGATACAATCTGTTGTGTTTCCTGCTGCAAATCGATAATTCGCCGCGGCTAATGATAATCGAAGACCTCTCCTGGAGGGCTGATGAACCAGAAGATGGATTTATTCCTCCTACCCCAAAACCCAACGGGATTGGCGAGGCCGAAAAGACAGGAACTGCGTTGAACGATGGCGAGACCGAGACTCTAACAATCAGCCTCACCATATACAGCTCTACCGTCAAGCATAATACATCTCAGTAGAACCTTCTGGTTCGGGCACGGCTTTGCCCCCAATTAAGGAACAGACACCAACTTGCCCCCTGATATAGTTATTTGCCTGCCGAACATGATCTTCTTGACATCTATGTCTATCGTTCCTCCCAGCTTAGCCGGATGAAGATTGCCAGGTGCCCATACGGTAGTATTTCCAACCGTATGGGGTGCATAAAGTTGGGCTTCCGGCGGGTAAGGTTCTCCCAGGCGAACTGCCGGGACCAGTATATCCTGGCGTGTGCTTCAGCTGGTACAGATTATCGACTCATGACCGAAGACGGTTATCTGCCCGCCATGTTTTACGATATAATCTGCAGCAGCCTGGCTTATACTGAACATAAAACCAATGCCTCCCTTCCTGATTCCAGATAAAGATAGTCTAGCATACCCCCGAAGGGTATGCAATGCCAGGAGGGGCAGGATAATATTCTGCCCGTGTAGAATATTTCAACAAAATTAATTTAATGCAACTATATTGAATCAGCCCCAGGCAAAAAATCAGGGAGATGATTCTGGTGGGGGTAGAGTTTTGTTAGAGAAAGATTTGCTGGCCCAGGTCTTGGATAAAGCCTTGCGCCGGGGAGCCGATTTTGCAGAGGTATACGTGGAAGATAAACACACCAGCAACATAGTGTGCGAGGATAACAAGATCGATAAGATCAACAGCGGGCGGGAGATCGGAGCCGGCATCCGGGTAATCAAGGATGGAAAAACCGCCTACGTATATACCAATGACCTGAGCCGAGAAGGCCTCATTAAAGCTGCCGCATTAGCCAGCCGAAGCCATGAGGAGAGAATTCGCAGCGGAAAAAGGACCATTGCGCTGGTCATCCGCCAGCCTGATTATGAGATGAACTTCCTGCGCATGCCTGATCAGGTCGAATTTGCCGAGAAGATCCAAGTTCTTTTTGAAGCTAATCAGGCGGTTCGTGATCTGGGCGCTGAGATCAAACAGGTAATTGTTGCTGTGGGAGATATGCACAAGAAGTTACAGATCGCCAATTCAGAAGGGGATCTGGTCGAGGATGAGCTGTCCCGGGTCAGGCTGGCGGTTAATGCCATAGCGGCGCGGGATGGGCTGATCCAGACCGGTTATGACGCTGCCGGTGGGGTTTCCGGCTGGGAACTGCTGGAGGAGGTTTCTTTCTCCGATATGGCTAAAAAGGCTGGCGCAAGGGCTCTGGTCATGTTATCTGCCCGTCCGGCACCAGCAGGCCGGATGCCAGTAGTCATGCACGCAGAGGCTGGCGGAACCATGGTCCATGAGGCCTGTGGGCACGGTTTGGAGGCTGACCTGGTGCAAAAGGGGTTGTCGGTATACCGGGGAAAGGAAGGGCAAACAGTAGCCTCTGCATGCGTGAGTGTGATAGACGATGCTACATTGCCTGGCAAATATGGTAGCTACCGGTGGGATGATGAAGGTATCCGCGGGCAAAAGACCGTTTTGATCGAAAAGGGCATTTTGAAGGGATTCCTATATGACAGGTTGACCGCCCAAGCTGATGAGACTTATTCCAGCGGCAACGGAAGGAGGGAATCCTATCAGGAAAAACCTATTCCGCGGATGAGCAATACCTATATCGCCGCGGGAGAAGATGATCCAGAGGAGATCATCCGTGAAACCGGCTATGGATTGCTGGTCAAGAAAAT
>JAAZOA010000198.1 GCA_012798055.1 Syntrophomonadaceae bacterium
TACATACCAATACTGCAGTGGGGACGGTGGCACGTTTGTTGGAACTGGGGATAGAGAAGTTCCTCTTGGCCAACTGCCTGGCCGGAGTTATCTCGCAGCGTTTAGTTCGCCGCTTGTGTATCAATTGCCGGAGCCCCTTCCAGCTTGATTCGAAAACCGGCCGGGAACTTGGCCTTGAAGGCGAAAGCGGAGGCCACTATTTCAAACCGGGTGGATGCAGATTATGCGGTTATTCTGGATACCAGGGCCGAATAGCCATTCATGAGGTCATGCATGTGGGTCCTCTGACTAGTGAGGCCATTTATCGCGGGGCGAGTGATGAAGAATTAGATCGGGCAGCACGCCAGGAGGGCATGATCTCTATAAAAGAAGATGGTGTGAACAAAGCCAGGGAGGGTTGGACCTCATTGGAGGAGGTGCTAAAAATTGCCTGCACGGAGAATTAGGATTTGGAAGACAGATATATAGCCGACATTGTCCAGCAAGGATTCAATTTAGGAGCTTCCGACATTCATCTAGTTGACGGGCGCCCCGCTTTTTACCGCATCAATGGAAGGCTCATGTGCAGGGCTGAGACACCGCCACTTAGTGGAGAGAGGATCAGGGCGTGGGGAATGGATTTGCTCGCAGGTGACCAGAGGTTTAAGCGGGTTGATGAAACTGGGCAAATGGATTTCGCGATAACATTTGCGGGTCTGGGGCGGCTCAGGATAAATATATATTTTCAAACCGGCAGCTGGGCAGCGGCACTCAGATTGATACCCCGGGAAATACCTGGGCTGGATTCTCTAGGTGTGCCTGAAATCATAAAGGACTTATTGACTGAGGAGGCAGGGCTTATCCTGGTCAGCGGTGCGGCGGGAAACGGGAAATCTACCACCCTGGCAGGAATGGTCGGATACATCAACCAACATCAGAGCCGCCACATAGTCACTCTGGAAGATCCGATAGAATTCATCCATTTGCATGATAATTCGATTATTAGCCAACGTGAGATAGGTTCTGACACTCCTGATTTTGCACAAGGATTGAAGTCGGCTTTGCGGCAGGACCCTGATGTAATAATGGTGGGTGAAATGCGGGACTACGAAACCATCGCCATAGCAGTTACCGCGGCTGAAACCGGCCATCTGGTCCTGGCCTCATTGCACTCGCGCAGTGCGGTACAGACACTGGAAAGGATATTCGATGTTTTTCCTCAGCAGCATCAGGCCCAAATCAGAGGGCAGCTGGCGACTTCTTTGCTGGGGGTGATAAACCAGCAGCTTATACCGTCACCCGATGGCGAGAGACGCTGGTTGGCGGCGGAGATCATGGTGACCAATTATGCTATTCGCAATCTCATCCGGGAAAGCCGGGTCCATCAGATAAAATCAGCGATTCAAACCGGGGCTGCACTGGGAATGGTCAGCATGGCCAAATCCATACGCTGCCTATTGCAGCAAAAAAAGATAGCGCCGAGCGAAGCCCGCAGACGTATGGGCTCCGATTGGCTTAATGAATAGAAGGAGCTGGAAAGGCTTGAAGTATGAATATCGAGCCCGGGATAGCAAGGGTCATTTGCACACCGGGGTAATGGAAGCCAGCGACAGAAAGGCGGCAGTGGAAGCCCTGATCTCGGGAAAATATTGCGTATTGGGCCTGCGCCAAGTGGAGAGCAGAACCAATAATCTCAATCCGGACTTGACTGCTCTGGCTTGGACCAAAATAAAAAATCAGGACTTGGCCCTGTTCACTCGGCAGTTGACTATGATGCTGGCAGCCGGCATGCCAATCGTAAAATGCCTGCAGATTGCTAGCCAGCAGACCAACAACAAACGCCTGCGTAAAACA
>JAAZOA010000199.1 GCA_012798055.1 Syntrophomonadaceae bacterium
AAACACACGTTGCAGGTCCTGCCTGATTTGCAGATTTTGGTCAAACAGGCCCAAAGCACCCTGTTTAGGACCTTGGGTGACTTCGAAACCCTGCCGGAGGTATACTCTCTGCTGGACAGGGCAATTCATGAAGAGGCCCCCCTGACCATAAAAGAAGGTGGAATCATCAAGGCGGGTTACAGTGCGGAGATAGATGAGTTGAGGTCATTGTCCAGCGAGGGTAAAAACTGGCTGCTGGACTTCGAAAGCCGCGAAAAAGAAAAGACCGGAATCAGAAGCTTGAAAGTGGGATATAACCGGGTTTTCGGCTATTACATAGAGGTGGGCAATGCCAACCGCCATGCCGTGCCCCTGGATTATGTACGGAAACAGACCCTGGTAAATGCTGAACGTTTTGTCACCGAAGAACTTAAAAACTTCGAGGAAAAAATCCTCGGTGCCCGTGACCGGCTGCATGCATTGGAGCATGAGTGTTTTCTCGAATTGCGCCAGGAATTGCAGGATTATGTGGGCCGGATCAAGACCAGCGGGCGGATGATCGCCGGGCTGGATGTTTTGGCTGGCTTGGCCCAAGCGGCTCACCTCAACAACTATGTTCGCCCCCAATTGGGCCAGGATGGTAGAATTGAGGTAAAGGCTGGTCGCCACCCGGTGGTGGAAAAATACTTGCGGGAGTCTCGCTTTGTTCCCAATGACCTGGCCCTGGACAATGAGGGGTACCGTTTTGCTGTCATCACCGGACCCAATATGGGCGGTAAAAGCACCTATATGAGGCAAGCCGCGCTATTGGTCATCTTGGCTCAAATGGGTAGTTTTGTCCCGGCTGATTATGCCAGGATCGGCCTGGTGGACCGGATATTCACCCGGGTAGGGGCTGCTGATGACCTGAGCGGAGGCCAGAGCACTTTTATGGTGGAGATGCTGGAATTGGCCAAGATCATCGATCATGCTACCCAGGACAGCCTGGTGATACTCGATGAAGTCGGCAGGGGAACCAGTACCTACGATGGCTTGAGCATTGCTCAAGCAGCCAGCGAATATATACACGAAAATCTGAAGGTCAAGACCTTATTTGCCACCCACTATCATGAATTGACCCAATTAGCCCAAAAGCACCGGGGAATTTTCAACCTGTCGGTTTCGGTCCTGGAGACTGGCGATACAGTGACATTCCTGAAAAAGGTCCTGCCCGGCAAAGCGGACAAAAGTTATGGTATCCATGTGGCCAAACTAGCAGGCATCCCACTAAAGGTAATCAACCGGGCATATACGATACTCGAAGGGCTCGAAAATGAACAAAGACCTGCTCCTCAAACGGCATGGGAGCAGATCAGTCTTTTTAAGGAAGACAGCAACCAGGTATTGGAGGAATTGGAAAAGCTCAATGTGGACGAGTTGACTCCCAGAGATGCACTTCTGCTTATTTATCGTTGGAAGGAATTAAGATGATATACAACTGAGGGGGCGTGATCAGATGCTAATCGGAATCGATGTCGGCGGAACATTTACCGATGGAGTCCTGTTCGATGGCCGGGCGATAATAGCTACGGTAAAACAGCCCACCGACAATCAGGACCTCAAATCAACCCTGCTGCAAGTGCTGGACAGCCTGTTGACCCAGACCCAGGTGGAAAAGATCCGGCGCATCGTACTGAGCACCACCCGGGTCACCAATCTGCTGGCCACTGACAGTGGGGATCCTACCGCATTGGTGCTCATGCCGGGCCCCGGTTTGCCCCTCGACACCTACCGGCTCTTTTCGGATACATTCTTTCTGGGGGGGAGTATCGATTTCCGGGGGCGTAAAACTGAGTCATTGGCTAAAACCGAGCTCAAAACAGCTTTGGACCAGATCAAAATCCGCTCCATCACTAAAATAGGAGTGGTGGGTAAATTCTCAAACCGCAATAACGAGCTGGAGAAAGAAGTCCAAGATGAGATAGCCTTGCATTACCCAGAAGCAGAGACCGCACTGGGCAGCGAAACTGCCGGGCAACTTAATTTCCTGCGTCGTATTACGACTACCTACTATACAGCAATGACCCGTTCTCTGTGGCGGGACTTCATTGAACAAATCGAATCAGCCCTGGTGGAAAGGGGCATAGAAGCTGAAATAGACGTTCTCAAGGCTGACGGCGGGACTATGCCGCTAAGCCTATCCGGTGACAAACCCTGTGAAACAGTATTTTCTGGTCCGGCAGCCAGCACTATGGGGGCGGTTGCATTAGCTGGCAAACCAAGGAATTCTGTGGTTATCGATATCGGGGGCACTACCTCGGATATATCTCTCCTGATGGACGGACAACCCCTTTATGCATCAAAAGGCGCCCGCATCCAGGGCCACAACACCCATATCAGTGCTTTCTCGGTCTATTCACTGCCCCTGGGCGGTGACAGCCCGATCACCATCGATTCCGGCCAAATCCAAATCGGCAGGCTCCGCCAGGGAAGATCAGCCTGCCTGGGGGGAGAAAGTCCAACTGTAACCGACGTATTCAACCAGAAATATGGTCTGGGCATCGGGGACCAGCGAAGATCTGCCCAACAGCTTAAAGCTGCCCTGGCTGACACCGGGATAACCATGGATTCCCTGTTGAGCCAGGTCGAAGACCAGGTCTTAAGCGCTTTGCACAGTGCGGTTCTGCAGATGTACAGGGAATGGGAAGAGGAGCCGGCCTACCGTGTCTGGGAGGTAGTAAACGGACGTAAATTCGTTGTCCAAGAGATTATCGGCATCGGAGCGGCCTCTGAAGCTATCGTGCCGATACTGGCAAGGCGCATGGGTGTGGAACACTCTATCCCGACCTACGCCGCGGTGGCCAATGCCATTGGCGCCTGCGTCGCCAGGCCTACCTTGGCCCTGAAACTCCATGCAGATACCCAGAATGGGTACTTCACTATAGACCAGGATGGGATTAGGGGTAAGCTGCCCAGCGGGTCAAGCATGCAGATGAAGGACGCATGCGAATTGGCCAGGCAGCAACTGACCAGCCTGGCGCGCGCGCGGGGAATGGAGGATTATGCCGAAGAAGCACAAATATTCCTGGAGGAACAGTTCAATGTTATAAGGGGTTGGAGTACCTCGGGCAAAATATTCGATGTTGGCATACAGATCGCGCCTGGATTTATCAAGGATTATCGGGGGGTGAAAAGATGAAAAGGACTGGTTTGGTTTTTTTCCCGGCTTTCGACTGGGCCATATCTCCCACTCACCCGGAACGGGAGGAAAGACTGCTCTATACCCGGGATCAGATCTTCGAGGAGGGGGTCATGGACCTGCCTCAAATCAGAGAATACAAGACCAGGATGGCCACCTTCAAAGACATTGCCCGGGTCCATTTCTGCGTGCCCGACATTGACGCCCAGATAACCGATGCCCACTTGATCTCAGCAGGATCATCCCTGGTCATTGCCGACGCGGTCATGAACAAAGAGGTGCATAACGGCTTCGCCCTGGTTCGTCCCCCGGGGCATCACTCGATGACCGTCGCCCACGGCAACCGCGGTTTCTGCAACATCAACAATGAGGCCATAATGGTCGAATATTTGCGCAAGCATTATGGCCTGCGCAGGATAGCCATAGTCGACACCGACGTACACCATGGTGACGGCACCCAGGAGATATTCTGGCACGATCCTGATATTCTCTTCATTTCCTTTCACCAGGACGGACGTACCCTGTATCCCGGGACTGGATTCGTCGAAGAATTGGGGGGACCGCTGGCCTGGGGATCTACTATTAACATACCCTTGCCGCCACGCACCACGGATAAGGGGATCCACTATGTTCTGGACCATCTGGTGATGCCCATTTTAGATGAATTCAAGCCTGAACTGGTGGTCAACTCGGCCGGCCAGGACAACCACTACAGCGATCCGCTGGCTAACATGTCCTTTTCAGCCCAGGGTTATGCAGTGCTCAACACCAAACTCGCACCGGACATCGCCGTTCTTGAAGGCGGGTATTCAGTTGAAACAGCCCTGCCCTATGTAAACCTGGGAATTATCATGGCCATGGCCGGGATTGACTACTCCAACCTCAGGGAACCTGATTATTCACCGGCTCAATTACAGGAGTCGCCCCGCAATATGGAATACATCGAGAAATTGGTTGTTCAGCAACTTGCCAACTTCCGCGACCGGGAAAGGGTGATCGCTAAAAACCGGCAGGAAGCCAAAGGCAGTTTCAATTATCGCAAGAGCATCTATTACGATACTGACGGCATCCATGAGGAACAGACCGGATCGGTGCACATCTGTCCAGATTGCGCAGGGTACCGCACAATCCAGTCATCAGCGCGCAATCCCTACTATGGTTACCATAACGTGTTCTGTGTGAGCGTCCCTACATATAGCTGCCCGCAATGCCAGGCGGCTGCCCGGCGGGTATATCAGGATATGAGCACTCAGAAATATGATTTCAACTATGTTTATCTCCAGGATCGCCTTCAGGACGAATACAAGTGTCTGGATGTGAAACAAAATTTGGAAACGGAATATTGAAATGACCATCAAATTGTTGGATGACAACCTTATCAATAAGATTGCAGCCGGGGAAGTCATAGAAAGGCCGGCTTCCATAGTCAAGGAATTGGTCGAAAACGCAATGGATGCCGGGAGCGATCGCATCGAGGTGCACATAGACGCAGGCGGTACGGAGCGGATAGAAGTATCGGACAACGGTACCGGCATCAGGGCAGCAGAGGTCGAACTGGCTCTGCAGCGCCATGCTACCAGCAAGATCACCAGGGAAGAAGACCTGTATTCGATTGCTACTATGGGATTCAGGGGAGAAGCCCTGCCCAGTATAGCTGCAGTCAGCCGCATGGAACTGTTCACTCAGGCCGGCAGTGAACCGGGGGTCCACGCTGTGGTAGAAGGCGGACGGCAAATCCTGCTCCAGCCTTACCCGACCGCGCCGGGCACTGTGGTCGTGGTGCGGGATATCTTCTTCAATACCCCAGCCCGGAAAAAGTTCCTGAAAACTCCGGTAGGGGAAGGCATGCAGGTACATGAAGTCATGAACAGAATCGCCCTGTCCCGGCCGGATATCACTTTCACTTTTTCCAGTGAAAAGAGACTGTATTTCAAAACCCCAGGCAACGGCAATTTGCGGGACACCACAGCTGCCATATACGGCCATGACTTTGCAGCCAGCTTTCTAGATTTAGACTTCGGAGGTGAAAAACATACTCTGAGCGGTCTGATTTCCAAGCCGGAAATGCGCCGGGTCAATCGTAAAAACCAGGTCTTCTTCATCAATCGCCGCCTCGTAAAAAGCCCCATGTTGTCCCGGGCTTTAGAAGAAGCCTACCGGGGACTCCTGCTGAGCCGGGAGTACCCGGCCGCCATCCTGTTCCTTACCGTGCCGGCTGATGAAGTCGATGTGAACGTACATCCCCGAAAAACCGAGGTGCGCTTTCGGGACGAGAAGACTATCTTCTCCATTATCAGCCGCTCGGTCCGGGCTCGGCTCGATAATGTCCAGACTGCCGGCAGCAATTCCTGGTCCAGCCCCGCTTGGGCCTCTTCCAGGTCCGCCAGTGATCTGGCCTTCCCGGCTCATGGACAGGTCTGGACCGCGGAAAAAGGCCTGGTAAGTGAAGCCAGGCTCGATTTCGAATCCGGAATAGCGTCTCCGGTCCTCCCCAGAACTGAATCCCTGGGTACTGAAAGCTTCGAGTCAAGCGAGTTCACCATTATCGGACAAGTTTTTGGCAGTTTTATACTGGTAGAGACAGGTGATAATCTATGGCTGGTGGACCAGCATGCCGCCCATGAGCGCATTCAGTTCAACCGTCTGCAGGAAGCCAGTCAGGACAAGGGTTCAACGTCCCAGGTGCTGGCTTTCCCCCTGGCTTTCGATCTTTCCGCTGCGGAAACCGCCATGATTGAAGCCAACCAGGACTTGTTTGCCCAGATGGGATTCGCGATAGAGTCCCTGGGGCCTCAGGCGGCCATTATAAGGTCTGCCCCCTCACTCCTGCAGGGGCAGGAAATAGAGTCAATAAGGAATTGTCT
>JAAZOA010000200.1 GCA_012798055.1 Syntrophomonadaceae bacterium
AGGGTTTTAAGATCGGTGGAGCGGAAGTATCCCGGAAGCATGCCGGTTTCATTGTCAACACCGGCCATGCGACAGCCCGCGACGTTCTGGACTTGATCGCCCATGTAAAGAGGGTGGTCAAGGCGAAACTGGGCGTGGAGCTGGAAACCGAGATCAGAGTAATCGGGGATTTGTAGATATGAGCATTTGTGATGGCCAACAACAGGTTATACTGGCGACCTTGAATGCCAAATATATTCATACTTCCTTGGCTCTTCGCTACCTGAAGGAATACTGCGGCCAGGTAGAGAACTGTTCGATTGCGATCAAGGAATTCACTATCAACCAGCCGATCCGAGCGATTATGGCTGATTTGTTTCTGGCCCAGCCTGAAGTGCTGGGTTTTTCTTGTTACATATGGAACATCCGTGAGATTTTGGCCATCTGTGATGACTATAAACGGGTTTCGCCACAGACTTCTATAATCCTGGGAGGACCAGAGGTCAGCTATGATGCGGATGAAATACTGCTGAGCCATCCTGGAGTGGACTTCATTGTCAGGGGAGAGGGAGAAGAAAGCCTGGCTGAATTGCTGGCCGCCTTGCCTCAAAAGTCGGGGTTGGAGAGGATAAGCGGATTGAGTTACCGGGGTAAGGATGCAATTGCCCACAACCCTGACCGAACTTGGATGCCTGAGCTTGATCGGATTCCCTTCCCATATGCCGAAGGGTTGGGTATGCTCTCAGACCAGATCATTTATTATGAGAGCTCGCGGGGGTGCCCGTTCAGATGCTCCTATTGCCTTTCGGCCGCCCGGCCCGGGATCAGGAATTTCTCCATGGCCAGGGTCGAGGCCGACCTTGATAAGTTGCTGAGCCAGCCGGTCAGGGAGATAAAGTTCGTCGACCGTACCATCAATTTGGATGAGGCTCGTTTTCAGGCCATCATGGAATTTATCATCGCAAAGCGGGGCAGCAGCCCGGTTCATTTCGAAGTAGACGCAGCTTTGTTTTCCGAGCCAATGCTGGAGTTCCTGGAGGGTGTACCCCAGGGTTTGTTCAATTTCGAAGTCGGGGTTCAGACTACCTATGAACCGGCCTTGCGTGCGGTCCGCAGGAAGATGGACTGGAATCGGCTCAGCAGCAACATAAAGCGGCTTAAGGCAGCCGGGAATATACACCTCCACCTGGACCTGATCGCTGGACTGCCCGGGGAAGACCTCGCCAATTTCGCAGACTCTTTCAACATGGTCTATGATCTCCACCCCGACTACCTGCAGCTGGGTTTTCTCAAAATGCTTAAAGGCTCGCCCCTCTATGGGGAGAGCAAGGATTTCGGCTATATCTGCCAATTGCTCCCTCCTTACCAGGTCCTGGCCAACAACAACCTGAACTATGGGCAAGTAACTCACCTGGAAGACATCGAGGAGGTATTGGACAAGCATTATAACTCCGGCAATATACCCGTCACCATAGACTACCTGATAGAAAATGCATATAATTCCAGGCCTATGGATTTCTATTCTGAGCTGGCGGATTTTTGGCGTAATAATGGATGGTTCGGGAAAGGACACCGGCAGGAATCTATATACCTTCACCTGCTGGAGTTTGTCAGTCGGCTCCATCCCCAGCACCAAGACCAGGTTGCGGAGAGGCTGAAATATGATTACCTCTGTCGCCATCATACACATGGTCTGCCCCAAATGCGGAGCGCAGATCTTCTAGGCAATGACCA
>JAAZOA010000201.1 GCA_012798055.1 Syntrophomonadaceae bacterium
AACTCTGATTGATATTGATGATGTTTTCCTGGGCATCCACCACCAGGAATCCGTCCTGGAAGAAATCGATGATGGAAGAACAGGTGTTGTGATAAATATGGGTGATTTCAGACAATTCCGATTTATAATCGATCTGGTTCTCAATGACTTTGACTCCCAGCTTGAGGGCCGGCATGACCCCAGCCGGCAGCGGGGCGGAATCGTTGTAGACGGCCAGGACCCCTTTGATGTTGGCGCTTAGATCATGAATCGGGACTGCTGCTCCATAGGCAGCCTGGTTGGATGCGCAGTAATGCTCAGGGCCTTTGACTTCGATAGCTGCATTTTCGGCTATGGCTGTACCGATGGCATTGGTGCCTATGTCTTCCTCACTGAAACGCTGTCCCAGCAGGTGAAAATACTTGGCGCCTCCGGCCACATCCAGTATATAGCCGTCTTTGTCGGCCAGGACCACGAAATCATGTCCCTCTATTTCACCCATGGCCTGAATGATGGGCCGCGCCAGGGATATCAATTGGACCTCGTCGGCCAGCCGGGACTGCAGGATGCGATTGGGCAGGTGGTGCCGGTGTTTCGAGTAGGGGTCGATCCGGCTGCTCCTGAGCCAGGACGCAGCGATAACGGGCCTGACCTTGTCTTCATCGATCAGTCCCTTTTCGATAAAAATATTCCATGCCTCTCTGACTTGATCTGGATTGGATTTCACAGTAATACCGCCTTCTTAATGCCGCATGATTATCCGCTCAACATACTGTATCTAATTTTATACCTTGTTTAGCGAGATTTTACAACTTGGACTTGGTCAGAAGGCCTTCTGCAATCCGCAGCTTATGATTTTGCAGTCGTATTACTGGCCAGATAAAGTTCCGGGCTAAGGTTACTTTTCATGCCACTGGAATCGATGCAGTTCATAGCTGCAAACAATTGGGCTTCGGTTCTGGGCGGGCAAATTGAAGCAGCAAGCAAACCCATGGCGGTCAATTTTTCGCGGACCTTGAGCACCCAGGGCTGCTGCAGGTTGTTTTGCCTGAGAAGGGGCTGGTCGGAAAAGATTTCTTCGGGCGACCCATGAGCGACTACTCTGCCCTGGTTCAGGACGAAACATAGATCGGCCCAGCCATAAGCCAGGTCCATGTCATGGGTGGACATGATCAGGGTTTTGCCGGCTTGGTGCAGGGTCTCGAAAAGCTGCATCATTTCTTCCACCAGGCACGGTTCCAAAGAGGCTGTCGGTTCATCAAGGATTATCACCTCCGGGTCCATGGCCAGCACCCCGGCAATGGCCACCCTTTTCTTCTGCCCGTGGCTCAGCTGATGGGTGGGTCGGCCCTGCAAATCGGCCACCCTGGTGATCTCCATGGCTTGTTCCACCCGGCGCTTAACTTCAGCACGGGGATATTTGAGGTTCATGGGTCCAAAAGAGATATCCTGGAAGACGTTGACCGAAAAAAGCTGCTGGTCAGGATCCTGGAATATGATCCCCACCTTTTTGCGCAGTTCACTGAGATGACTGCGGCTATATTCGACCTCCTGCCCTTCCACCAAGACCCGGCCTGATTTGGGCCTCAAGATGCCGTTTAGATGCAGGAAAAGGGTGGACTTGCCTGCCCCGTTAGCCCCTAATATGACCACCTTGCGGCCCCGGGGGATGGACATACTAGCCCTGTCCAGTGCCAGAACCCGTTTGTCGTAGCTGAAGCTTAAATTCTCCACCGCAATGAGCTGAGGACGAGCTTCTTTTAATCCGCCCTTTTTCAAGACACAACACTTCCTTTTACCAAGACCAGGCCCAAAAGCACCAGATCAAAGAGTATGAATCCCAGTTTAGTGGACCAGGGTGTGGGCAGGCGTTCTTCTTCCAGGACCCGGAGCGAATCCGTATATCCCCGGGCTACCAGGGAATTATACATGGTGTGGGTCCTGTCAATGGTTTGAACAAATAGGCTGCTGATCAGGCATCCCAGGGACCGCAGACTGGTTTGGAAATCTAAATGCCCCAGCCGCGCCGCCTGGGCGGTGTGGATGGTTACCGCCTGCTGCCAGAAGATAAATATGAAGCGGTAAACCAGGGTCATCATCTCGATGAGGAGATAAGGAACCCTCCACCTTTCCAACTGGCCATTGATATCCTCCCAGGGCGTAGTCAGGGCCAGGAAAAACAAGCATGAGACGGCTGCACCGGACCGGGCCAGCAGCAGGGCTGCCTGGTCTATACCTGCGGGCGTGAAGCCCAGGCAGTAGCCGCCCAATCTAATCGCCCAGAGCGCGGCAGCAGCATCAGCTGATAAGGTAAGGGCTACGCTCAGTGCCCCCATAGCTAGGAAGCAAAACGGTATGAGATATAGCCGCAGGAAAAACCGCCCGGGGACCTGGGCCCTGATAACCGTAAGATAGCTCATGGCCGCAAAAATGCCCAGACAAGCCGTGACTCCCGAAATCAGGCCCAAAATCATGGTCGTCAGTGCGAAAGCCATCTTGTCCCGGGGATGAAAGATCCGCCAGGTATTGGCATAAGCCTGGTCTGCGATGCCGATCATGATGAGGCCGCTTTCTCCCAGGCTATCCTCTGTTGCTCATCGGCGCTCTGTTTCTTGCCTCTGAGAAAACCTATTATATAGCCAATTACACCCGCTCCCAGAGCGGCCTGCAAAGCGAAGAAGAGGCTTTCGATCTCACCGCTGGGGGGCTCCCAGAGCGGTTCGAACCAGACCTGGTAGTCAGGGTGTTCCTGTTCGATCAAAGCGGCCCCCTGGCTGTCGGCGCCGCTGAATTCCGAGCCCTGCGGATGGTAGAAAAGCGGCACGGCGGTGATAAGGACCACCAGTAATATCAGGATGAGATTGGTTTTTTTGATCTTGGCAGTACGCTCGTCAATCACTTAAGGACACCCCCTTGATCAATACGCCCAGTTCTGATAGTTCGTCCCGGCTATAGGCAGTGAGGAGGTTGAAAACGATGAGGGTCAATATGCCTTCACTTATAGCCAGGGGAATCTGGGTTACAGAAAATATGGTGGCGAATTTTACAGCTGCGGCTGCAATGCCGCCGGCGGGATCCGGAAATGCCAGGGCCAACTGCAGTGCAGTCACCGTGTAGGTAGCCAGATCCCCTATAGCTGCGGCCAGGAATACCGCCAACCAATAGGGACCTTTGAGTTTGTTGATCAGGTGGTATAAGCCGAATGCCACAAAAGGCCCTACGATAGCCATGGAAGTTATATTGGCCCCCAGGGTAGTCAAACCGCCATGAGCCAGGAGTATGGCCTGGAAAATCAACACTATACATCCGATCACCGTAGTAGCGGTCGGGCCGAAAAGGATTGCACACAATCCAGTTCCGGTTGGATGAGAACAGCTTCCGGTTACCGAGGGCATTTTCAGCGCCGAGAGGACAAAAACGAAGGCCCCGGCTAATGCCAGCAGAATCTTGAGTTTG
>JAAZOA010000202.1 GCA_012798055.1 Syntrophomonadaceae bacterium
TCAATACCAGGACCGGGCCCTCGGGCAAAACAGCTGCCAAGTGCTGTTTAGAATGAATAACTACCCGGGACAAGCCCACTCGATTCGTACCGATCAACGCCTCACGCAAAAGGGTAAACGCCTTGACCGCGGTTTGGGCAGGGACCAGATAGTAGGGCCTCTCGTAATATCCCAGGGGGATTTCCGAGGCTGACACAAAGGATTCGATTTCAATAGTCTGGGTGCTCCTGGGAAGTGCCTGCTTGATTTCCTCCTCGCTTATCACTACATATTTGCCTTTTTCGTAAGCGATGCCTTTGACTATATTGTCAGTTTCGATTTCCTGTCCGGTTCTTTTATTTATGCGTTTATAACCCACCAAATCCATGGTTCTTTTATCGAGCCAGTCAAAATCCAAACCCGTCTCGCCGGTGGCGGTATGCAGAGAAACAGGGATATTCACCAAACCAAAACTGATGGCACCGGTCCATATCGCACGCCTGGTAGTCATCTTTCCCCCTCCTCTTTCTCTGAGCCTTCACTCCCCCACGCATAAATATGCTCCCGAACAGCCCCAGTATCACGCGTTGTTTCGATAATGGTCTTGATAGCCTGGACCAAAGATACTGATGCAGTTTCAAGCCCTTCGGAATCGTAATATTCCATAGCGCTCTTCAACTCATCGATTCCCTGGGGCCATAATATTCCCGGGCGATCCCCGGCAGCGATTACAAATAACCCATCAGGTCCAATCATGGCCACCATTTCTTCATCTAAGGACCCCTCCGGAATAATTGACACGCAGGGGATTAAGAAAGCATCAGCTACTTGTTTATACAGCCACAGACTTCTGCTCCCCCCGCAATCAATAACCGATATTCCGTGCCGGTTCAAGTCCTGCCCCAGGCGGTGACCAATATAGCTGACAAAATGTTTTTCGGTAGATCCCGCCACCAGGATAAGTCCCTTGGCGAAGAATAGTTCATTGCATTCTGTGTCAAAACAGTTAAGCAATTTCAGCTCATTTTTGACTGCCTCTGTTATCTTCTGATCTGGGCAAATTACAGCTTTGGTTCCTCCCGTTTGTTTTCTTCTTATCAGGCACACTTCTTCTGGATGATAGATATTAAGGAACTCCCGGGAGTGGGTGGTCAAGAAGACCTGATTGTTGGTGCTTATGGAATGAAGCACTTCATGGAAATAGCGTTGCTTTTGAGGATGCATGAATATCTCCGGCCCTTCGATAGCAAACACCGCACCGTCTTTCTTCATCTCTTCGTAAGTCCTGAATATGGCCGTCACGATTGCACTCTGCATTCCGGCTCCTACTCTTTCCGCAGAAGTGGATATTCCCATTTGGTCTATAAACATCTGCAGATTCTTATAAACGTCAACCGGGTCATAAGGAGCAAAATGTATCGAGATATCCTCCTGGTCCAGGCCCATTTCATCCCGGGTATTTTGGTTTATCCTGGCTTCTATTTCCATCAGCTCAGGCATCTGCAGATAATTGTAAGCTTCGCGCAGCTTATACTCAAACGCCTCTTTGCGGGTCATCTTCTCTTCACCCGCAGGGGTCAGCACTTTGAACTGGGTTTTGTCATGGGCCAGCTCAGTATTGACCACATTTAGGAGTTTTCTCAGCACCGACCAGCGATATCCCGGTTCATGGCGGTGATAGTCCCGCAAGATATCGATATATAAAAACGGTAGATGTTCCTTCAATTCCCGGGATACCTTCAAGTCATACCAAATCCTGGCCTGTTTACCCTCCTGCAATGGCTCCGCCGGATACTTGATAGTCTCACCGGCGGCATTAATACAATTATAGTCCGCAGCCAGAGTGCCTTTGGGCATACCACGGTGGGAGCGTTTATAAGCCTTACCCCGCAGTTCAAAACCATGCACCTTAATGCTCATATTCCTCCAGGCATCTATGGGCTCGTCGAAGTATACCTGGATGATGATGTCGCGGCTGGTATCCTGACCGTAAAAGTCATCCTGAGTGAAGGTGCGGTCAGTTGGCCACAATTCACCCAGGACCAAATTCATAGCCCGCAGAACATTGCTCTTCCCCGCATTGTTTTCACCGATCAGGGCACAGTAGTTGCTGGGGTAGATATCAAGGTTCTTGATACTGCGATAATTTTCGATGTGAACCCTGGCAATACGCATAAGCTTCTCCTTGCCTGGAGCCTTGAAATTTCATTTCCTAGCGGTGTATATTCCATAGCCAAGATATTTGAACAGAGAAAAAATATTTCGTGGCAGACTCAA
>JAAZOA010000203.1 GCA_012798055.1 Syntrophomonadaceae bacterium
CGCCTGGGCGTTGGAAACCTTGACCTCAGCAACGATTCCTTCTACCTCTGCTTTGATCTCATTCATGAGTTTCATAGCTTCGACAATGCATAAGGTTTGGCCTTTACTGACACGATCACCGACTTTCACATATGGCTCAGCCTCAGGGGATCCGGCGGCATAAAAGGTTCCTACCATCGGCGATTTGACCGGGACCAGCTTCTCCTCAATGCTAATTTCTGCGGCTGGTTCAGTTACAGCAGGCATAACCGGAGCAGCAACCGCCGGGGATGCACTGAAGGCAACTGGGCCCTGGCTTGACGCCTTGCGCAGGCTGATCTTGAATTTGTCCCTCTGCAGTTCCAGTTCCGCCAGGCTGGACTTTTCAAGCATTGCTATCAGTTCACGGATCTCATCCAGGTTCATCTCTTCTTCCTCCTCAATACTCGGCTTCGTGTTCACAGCTGCCGTGTTGGCTATTTCCTGCGGCGGCGCTTTGATCTCCTCATCCCCTTCTTTGAGTGCTCGTTGGTTGCGGTTTGCGAAAAATTTGCGAGCTACCTGCGGGAACAGGATATACGTCAGAATGTCTTCTTCTCGCGACGATATGCCAGCCATCTCCTCTTTGCCCCTCTCCCATGCGGGCGGGAGCAGGTCTGCAGGCCTTACGGCTATGACCGCTTCGTCTCCGATTATCTTCTTCCTGATATCCTCCTCAACCGGGGCAGGCGGTTTGCCATAGAGGCCGCGCACATAGTCCTTGACCTCACCCGGGCACAATTTATAACGATCTCCCAGCAAAACGTTTAAAACCGCCTGGGTGCCCACGATCTGGCTGGTAGGTGTAACCAAGGGCGGATAGCCCAAGTCTTTTCGCACCCGGGGGATTTCCTCCAGTACTTCATCCAAACGATCTGACGCCTTCTGTTCTTCCAGTTGGGTCACGAAGTTTGAAATCATTCCTCCCGGGACCTGGTGCTCAAATACCTTCATATCGGATATCCTGGTGATCCCTCGGGCAAATCCCTTTTGGATGCGCACCTGCTCTATATAGTTGGCCACTTCAAACAACTCATGGAGATTGAGTCCGGAATCCCAGGGGGTGCCCTGCAAAGCCCGGACTATAGTCTCGACTGGCGGCTGAGAAGAACCAAAGGCCAGGGGAACACTGGCCGTATCGACCACATCCACCCCGGCTTCCGCCGCCTTGATACAGGTCACGACTGCCAGTCCTCCGATATAATGGGTATGCAGCTGAACCGGGAGGTGCACTCTTTCTTTCAAAGTTTTGACCAGTTCATAGGCTGGATATGGGGCCAACAGGCCAGCCATATCCTTGATGCAGATGGAATCAGCCCCCATGTCCTGCAAATCCAGGGCGGTTTGCACAAAATGCTCCAGGGAGTGAACCGGACTGATAGTATAGACCAGGCAAGCTTGGACATGTTTACCGGTCTGTTTGGCAGCCCGCATACAGGTCTCCAGGTTACGGATATCATTCAGGGCGTCAAAAACCCTGAATATATCTATGCCATTCTCGGCTGCCCGGGCTACGAATCTCTCCACCACATCATCCGGGTAATGGGAATAGCCTACCAGTGTCTGGCCCCGGAGGAGCATCTGCAGTTTTGTCTTCTTTATTTTACGCCGGATGGCACGCAGTCGTTCCCAGGGGTCCTCATTGAGATAGCGGATACACACGTCAAAAGTGGCTCCCCCCCATACCTCCAGGGAATAATAGCCGATTTCGTCAAGTTTCTCCAATATGGGCCCCATATCCGCCCCGGTCATGCGGGTGGACCAAAGGCTCTGATGCCCGTCTCTCAGGCTGGTATCGGTAATTCTTAGCTTTGCCATCTTCTCCCCCGCTGCCCCCTAACCGGGCAACATTTCCCCTCAATGCAACATACTCAGGCCTTGGGCCTGAGTACGCTTCAATACTCCGACAAAATAATTATATTAACAAACCATATTTAGTTCAATATTCAGGCAATATGTATACTGCCTCCAGCTGGAACCGGCGACTGGGCAAGAATCATCCCGGGGCGCCGTTGTATATCAACAACGCTCCATATATTCGCCGGTGCGGGTGTCGATCCGCAGGCGATCACCGGTATTGATAAACAGCGGTACCTGCACGCTCGCACCGGACTCCAGTCTGGCCAGTTTGGAAGCACCAGTGGCCGTATCACCCTTTACTCCCGGTTCAGTCTCCACTACGGTCAGCTCCACGAAATTGGGCATTTCTACCCCCATTATTTCGTTCTGGTACATCAAAACCTGTATATTCATGTTCTCCAGCAGCCACTTGACACCATCGCCTATGTCCCCTGCTGAAATGGTGATCTGCTCATAATTATCATTATCCATGAAAACATAGGCATCCCCGTCTTTGTACAGATACTGCATAGCTCGTTTATCCAGATGAGCCCGGTGCAATTTTTCGCCCCCGCGGAAGGTTTTTTCAACTACACCCCCGGACTTGACGTTTTTCAGTTTGGCGCGGACGAAAGCAGCCCCTTTACCCGGTTTAACGTGCTGGAAATCCACCACCTGGTACACCTGCCCTTCCAGCTCCACCGTAACACCGGTCTTGAAGTCATTAACTGAGATCATTCTATCCCTCCATCATATAATTAATAAGTCCTTGGGTGAATGAGTTATCACCTCACATCCGCCTTCCAGAACGATTACCGTATCTTCGATGCGGATCCCACCCCACCCGGGGATGTATATACCCGGTTCCACCGTTACCACCATATTGACCTCGAGTCTGTGGTCATACCAGCGTGACAGTGTCGGGTATTCATGAATCTCCAGGCCGACTCCGTGCCCGGTCCCGTGTTGAAAATACTGGGCTAAGCCATGCTCCTCCAGGGCACCGCGAACCGCGGCATCCACCTGCCGCCCGCTCACCCCGGCCCGCACTGCACCTAGTCCCATTTTTTGAACCTCTAGCAGTATTGCGTAAACATCCCTGATATCTGGGGAGGCATGCCCTAAAACCACTGTCCTGGTCATATCCCCTGCATATCCCTGGTAAAAGCCTCCGAAATCAAGGGTCAGCATATCCCCCGCCTGCAGCCGCCGTTCACCGGGCTGGCCATGGGGAAGAGCCGCATTTTCGCCAGCAACCGCAATAGTTGGAAATGATTCCTGGCTGCAGCCCTCTTCCTTGAGCAAATAAGCGATCCGGTTGGCTACCTGCCGTTCGCTCTGTCCCTGCCTTATCTCTTCACAGACTCGGCGGAAGACCTGGTCCCCAATCCTGGCCGCTTCCCGCAGCAAGCGGAGTTCGCTATCCTCCTTGATCCTGCGGAG
>JAAZOA010000204.1 GCA_012798055.1 Syntrophomonadaceae bacterium
ATGATTCTTATGCAATCGAGATACTGCCTGTTGGGCGGCAGGGTCGGTCTTGAACCGGAGAAATGCACAAGGCCCTGCCTGAAGGATGAGTATTATCTGCGGGACGGCAAGGGATTTGAATTCCCGGTATCGACCGACCGTGAATGCCGGTTTTATGTTTTCAATTCCCGGACCCTCTGTATGATGGAAGACCTGGCCAGGCTGCTCGCTCTTCGACCCACCAGCCTCAGAATAGAGGGCCGGAGGCTAAAGGCCGATGAGCTGAAGATGACGGTAAAGCTCTACCGGCAGGCCATCGATGAGCTGTGGACGGGAAACAGGCCAGATTTCGTAAAATATCAGCAGCAGTTGGCTAAGCTGAGCAATTCAGCCTTTACTAAAGGCCATTACTATCGCGGAGTAGCATGAAAATGGAACAGGGTATGCTGGATAAATTGGAATTTGCTAAAATACAGAAGCTCTTGGCTGACCGGGCTTATTCGCCGGGCGGCAGAACACTGGCGGCGGCATTGGAGCCGGCAACTGAACTGGAGGTAGTCAGAAAGCGTTTGGATGAGACCCAGGAAGCTATGGACTTGCTCCATTTCGGAGAACCAGCATTTTTAGGCAGTCTACGGCCAGTCGCACAACATCTGGCCAAGGCCAGGGCAGCTGGAATCCTCAGCCCCGGGCAGCTCTATGAGGTTTATCACTTGTGCAGGGCTGCGAGGTTAACCGCGCAATATTGCAGCAGTGCTGCCCTTCGGGTGCTCAACCATATAGCTGCAGACATCCGGCCATTTCCGGATCTGGAAAAACAGATCCAGGCAGCCATAAATGAAGATGGCACTGTCCTCGACGACGCCTCCAAGGAACTCAAATACATCCGCCGGCAAATAGACAGTGCAAGGCACCGCATCAAGGATTATCTGCATAATTTCATCCGCTCCGGAAACAACCAGAGCCTCCTGCAGGATGCCCTGATTACAGACCGGGCAGGGCGTTACGTTATCCCGGTCAAACAGGAGCATCGCCACGATGTTAAGGGAATAGTCCACGATGAGTCGGCCAGTGGAGCCACCGTATTCATTGAGCCCACGGCGGTGGTCGAGCAGAACAACAAGATTAAAAGCTTGGAAATCGAGGAAAAACGGGAAATCGAAAGGATTCTGAGACTGCTGAGCTTGGAGGTCAGCGACCGAGCCTTGGCATTAGAGTTAAATTATGATATTCTGAGCCGCCTGGACATGATCTTTGCCAGAGGGCATCTGGCTTATGACCTGAATGCCTTCAGGCCGGAGGTCAATGATGAGGGACGCATCGACCTGGGGCGCGCCCGCCATCCTCTTTTAGGCGAAAGGGCTGTTCCCATCAATGTTGCGCTTGGCAAGGAATTTGACATTCTGGTGATTACCGGGCCTAATACCGGCGGTAAAACTGTGGTGCTCAAAACCATCGGCTTGCTTACGGCGATGGCCTTATCCGGACTGTTCATCCCAGCCCGGGAGAAGAGCGATATTTCGGTTTTTAAAAAAATATTTGTCGACATCGGGGATGAACAGAGTATAGAGCAGTCCTTGAGTACATTTTCTTCTCACCTTAAGAATATTGTGCATATCTTGGAAGAGGCTGATGACCGTTCCCTGGTGCTATTGGATGAGCTGGGGGCGGGAACAGATCCGGTAGAAGGATCCGCCCTGGCCCGCGCCATTTTGGAGGAGTTGAAAGATCGCCAGAGCAAAGTTGTTGTGACTACCCATCAAAGCGATTTGAAGACTTTTGCTTACCAAAACGATAGGGTTGAAAATGCATGTGTGGAATTCAATCCTATAACCCTGGAACCTACCTATGAACTGACCATTGGCACCCCTGGTCAGAGCAATGCCTTTGAAATAGCCCTGCGTTTAGGATTGGCCCCTGAATTGGTAGAACGGGGCAGGTTGCTGGTCCCCCAGAGGGAGATGGAGATAGGCAATATGATCCGCCAGTTGAAGGAGAGCCGATACCAATTTGACACGGGCAGCAGGGAATTGGATGAGGCAAAGCGCCAGCTGGAGCAGGATATAGAGGACTTTCAGCGGGAGCGAGCTGCGCTGGAAGAAGAAAAGGCTGCTGCCATTCTTAAAGCCAGGCAGGAAGCTGACCAGTATGTGAGACGAATAAAACGGGAGGCCAATGAATCTCTTGAGGAGCTTAAAGAGCTGCTCAAGGACAGGGAACGTCCCCCCAAATGGCATGAAGTGGAACAAAAGAGCAAAAGGCTCAGGGATCTTTCGGTTAAATTCTATGATGAGCAACCGGTATCAGCTGCGCAAGAATTCAGGCCAGGGGACTTTGTAATGGTGAGGAGCGTCAATCAACATGGCACCGTGGTGGAAGGACCAAATGCCCAGGGTGAAGTGACTCTGCAGATCGGGTCCATCAAACTGACAGTGCACAGGGATCAAATAGAACCTGGTACAGCCAAGGGCAAAGAAGAAAAAATCAAAGGCAGTTATTCCCATACGTATTTGGAAAAGACCCAACAAATATCACCGCAAATCGATCTGAGAGGCAAATATGCTGAAGATGCGATAGAGGAACTGGATAAGTACCTTGAAGATGCCAATCTGGCCGGTTTGGACTGGATTAGGATAATTCATGGCAAAGGGACCGGAGCCTTGCGCTCCGCGGTGCGAAATTATCTCAAAGGACAACGTTACGTCACAGACTTCAGGGACGGTTCCAGAGAAGAAGGCGGATACGGGGCAACTGTAGTCAGCCTGAAATAAGGAAAATATATTAGCATGGTAAAATCCATAAAGACCACCTGATCAACGCTTGATCAGGTGGTCTTTCAAGTTGCAGGCCGGCAAGTTTTCACTGGAGGGGACCACGATAGTCTGCAGGGACTGGCTGGGACAGCCGCCGCTTTGACCGGATGACGGTATATTGGCTTTATAGAACAGGCCGTTATGGCGAGGATCAGTACAAATAACCACCACGCTGTTGCCTGAACCGGAACTACCTGATCCATGCAGGGGACAGTATTCCGCAGGGATCTTGGAAGATTCATAACTGGCAGTCCCGGTTTTGACCGCAGCAATGGTCTTGGTCAACGAGCAATAGGGAGTAGCCAATTTGCCCGTCTCGGCGCAGACCAGGACGTTTTCATGAATTGTACAGGAAGCAGTAGGGGCATAATCTTTCAGGCAGTACTCGGTAATCGTCTGCTCTTTCGGACAGATAGGGGAGGGCAGCTTGCCTGATTTGGTGCATACAGTCACCTGGATTATATTGCCTGGCATGGTCCAAGCTCCGGGCTTATTTGTCTGGTATAATTTCTGCATCATGGCTTTGAACATAAGTGCTGGACTTCCGCCGCCAAATGAGTTGACCATCTTGTTTTTCTGGTCGTCATAACCCATCCATACCGCCCCTGAGTACAGGGGAGTGGTCCCACAAAACCAGGCATCTGTCAATTCTTCCGATGTGCCTGTTTTACCGGCGGTAGGAACATTGGGAACCTTGGCATTGGTCCCGGTTCCTGAGCTGACTACTGTTTGCAGCATGCTGTTCATCAACCAGGCGGTCTGTTCACTCATTACCCGTTTGCTGGCAGGCTTGAATTCATAGATGACAACTCCGTTGGCATCGATGATCTTATTGATAAAGTGAGGGGTGTTGTATAGTCCGGTATTGCCGAAAGCGCTGTAAGCAGCAGCCATCTGTACCGGTGTTGCCCCCTTGGTCAGGCCGCCTAAAGCCAGCGAAGCCAGATTGAGATCATTCCTGCCGGGGGTGTCCACAAGGCTCAGACCCAAAGAACGGCCCATGTCGAAACCATGGCGGATGCCGACCAAATCCAGCAACTGGACCGCATAGGTATTGATGGAATACTGCACCGCAGTCCGCATGGTGATAAGGCCCCGGTATTTGCCATCGTAGTTCTTTGGCTCCCACACCCCAATTTGAGTTTTATAGGAAAGGGGGGAATCATCCAGAACCAGATAGGGCATCCGACCTTCTTCCAAAGCTGGTGAATATACAGTCAGGGGTTTAATAGAGGATCCTGGCTGCCGGTATGCATCCGTAGCCCGGTTGAAACCGCGCTGAACTTCGTATTCGCGGCCACCCATAACCGCTTTTATATCCCCGTTGCGGTTATCTATAATAGCCATTCCAGCCTGGATTTTGGTGTCTTTAACGTTACTAGCCGGGAAATGGGATGCATTCTTGAAATAATCCTCTGCATAGGCCTGCAGAGGTGCATTAGCAGTGGTATATATTTTGAGACCCGACTTGTAGATGGCGCCTTCCGCGTCCTCATAACCTTTTACATCCTCCAGAATTTGTACAGCTTCATCAATTACCGCATCAACGAAAAAACCATACTTAGCGTTGGTAGTGCTCTGGCCTTTAGCCAGGTTCAAGGGAGCCTCGAAAGCAGTATTGGCATCGACTTCAGTGATATAACCAGAATCAACCATGCTGGCCAAAACCAATTTTTGCCTGGCCTTTGCTTTATCAAGATTAATGAAAGGATTGTAATTGCTGGGACTCTGCACCAATCCAGCCAGCAGAGAGGCTTCCGGCAGAGATAATTGGCTTACATCTTTGGCAAAATAAGTATTGGCTGCAGCCTGGACGCCGTAGGCGCCTGCACCGAAGGGAATTTTGTTCAGGTACATCTCTAAGATTTCTTCTTTGGAAAAAGCCATTTCGATTTTAACAGCCAATAAGACTTCTTTCATCTTGCGCAGCCAATTCTTGTCAGCAGTCAGAAAAGCGCTGCGGGCAAGCTGCTGGGTGATCGTGCTGGCACCTTGCCCCGTCAGGTCCCCAGATTGGACATTTCTTAACAGAGCCCTGGCGATCCCGCGCAAGGTCACCCCATGATGTTCATAAAAAGCTTTATCTTCGGTGGCGATAAAAGCCTGCTGCAGGACCGGGGGGATTTTCTCCAGGGCCACTTCAGTGCGGTTCTCACCCGCGTGCAGGCTGGAGAATGGCTGGCCAGAGTCATCATAGAGCAGGGTGCTGTTGGTCCCTGATAAAAGCTGCGGATCAAATTCCGGTAGCTGCATACCCACATAGGTAACCAGGCCGACCGAGAAGATGAAACCCAGCAACACGATTAAACCCATGAGTCGCAGCCAATTGATACGAATTTTGGTCTTGCGTGGCGGACGGCTATTTTTTGCCGGCTCTTGCACCATTTCGGATAGACTCCTTTACAGACATTGATGAATTAATTTGACAAACAGGTGAAAAATCCTGCTGGTGGATAGAGGGATGTGCTCATATAACGCCAAGTTCAGCCGGTCTTATTATTGCACATCCCGCCAGCGTTGTGCTATCATTTTTTAGTGGCAGGGAGGTAGGAATATGGCATTATCATTCAAACAAGAGGCAGAGCGCCAGATGGAACAGATTGAACGGGGAGTAGTCGAAATAATCCCCCGGGAAGAATTGCTGCGCAAACTGGAAAAATCCATCAAAGAGAAAAAACCCTTGAGGATCAAACTGGGGTTGGACCCAACGGCCCCAGATATTCATCTGGGACATACGGTCGTGCTGAATAAGCTGAGACAATTTCAGGACCTGGGGCACGAAGTTCATCTCATCATCGGCGACTTTACCGGCCGCATCGGTGATCCCAGCGGCAAATCAGAGACCCGGAAACAACTCAGCGAAGACGAAATCATGATCAATGCCCGGACTTACCAGGAACAGATCTACAAAGTGTTGGACCGGGAAAAAACCATAATGCATTTCAACAGCGAATGGCTAGGCAGAATGACCTTTATCGATGTGCTGCAGCTGGCAGGCAAATACACCGTGGCCCGCATGATGGAACGGGATGATTTCGAAAAACGTTTTAAAGAAGGATTGCCGATAGGAGTCCACGAACTCATGTACCCGCTGATGCAGGGCTATGATTCGGTAGCTCTGGAGGCGGATGTGGAGATGGGAGGAACAGACCAAAAGTTCAACCTCCTGGTTGGTCGCCATCTGCTCCGGGAATACGGTTTAGAACCCCAGGTGGCCTTGATGATGCCGATACTTGAAGGTACCGACGGGATTCAGAAGATGAGCAAGAGCCTGGGCAACTACATCGGGGTCAGTGAAGAACCATATGAGATGTTTGGCAAGACCATGTCCATTAATGACCGGCTAATTTGCAGGTATTTTGAACTTCTGACCAGAGTGCCAATGCCGGAGATAGAAGAGATGAGGACCAAGATGGAAAAAAGGGAAATGAATCCCCGTGATGCCAAGATGCGGCTGGCGATAGAGATCATATCCACTTTTCACAG
>JAAZOA010000019.1 GCA_012798055.1 Syntrophomonadaceae bacterium
CGGTTTTTTTGGCCCGGGGGCTGTCATTCAAGGTCACAACTATTCCAGGCCCGTATACCGGCACCAAACCAGCGGTCATGTTGGCCTTTTTCAATTCAGCCTGCAGGTCTGCTGTCAATTGACTCTCGCTGGCAGCATTGGTGAGTTTTTCTCGCAAAGATATGACTTCCTTGGACAATGCTTCCTTTTCTTCCGTCAATGTGCTGTTGCGGAAAGCGAGCTCGTCTATCCGGCTTTCCCGCAGATTGGCCCCGTAATTGGTGGATGTTTTGAATTGTACGGCCAGTAGAATCCCGACCAGGAGGCAGATAGCCATGATTGAAATTTTTCCAGCGGTGCTGCGCATTTTATCTCCCTCTATGTTTTAGTCTTGATGATCGGCTCACCCTTGAAACGAATATCCACGTATTCCAGGACTTCTGTCCCTCCAGCTTCCATATCACTCTCAATTTCCATAATCTGATCGAAACTCTTCAGTTTATCATCCAGACGCTCCATATCACCAAATCTTATCTCGGTGCCGTGTACTGTATAGATGTTAAGTGAATTGCTCTGGTCCGCCCAGTGGAATTCGGAAATATTTTTTCTTTGTTCTGGGGTCAGTGTCGACCAGATTTGTTTTATCAAAGACGTCGCTGCAGAATTCAAACTCTGGCCCATGCCAATCGGATCAGGAAGATTTTCAATGGTGATGATTGGGTAGTCCCCAGGGGGTAAATCATTGGTATTATCGAAGCATATGCCTTCTTCATCCATACACAAGAACGTGTCTTGCCAAGGAATTACCGCCCAAGTCTGACGCTCAGTCACCTTGAGGGTCACAGTTCTGTCCCAGTGGCGCAGAATCAATGCTTGTCTGATTATAGGATGGGCTTCCATGGATTTTGAACTCGCACCGGTGTCGATACGGAATATATTCATGCCGACGATTATCCCCGACCGGGCAGCTATCTCTTCACTGCTCACCCGTGCGTTGCCGGTTACGTCAATCCTGGTCACCCCAAAAAACGGATTATATAGAATGAAATGGACGGAAAAAAGCGCCGCCAGAATCAGCAGCACCAATTTGAGTCGATTGGCAAATTTTTTCAGGTTCACAGAGTTTCCTTTCAGTCATCCCCGCCTAAGATTTACCAAGTAAATTATAGCAGATTCGGGGCAAATATTGAAGTATCCATCCTGCAGGAAGTTTCCTCAGCAATTCGAGATCCTTTCCACGTCAGCCCCAAGAGCAGCCAACTTGATATGTATCCTTTCATAGCCCCGGTCAACGTGTTCAAGCCCCCCTATGCGGGTTTCACCTTGGGCAAAAAGGCCCGCCAGGATCAAGGCCGCACCTGCCCGCAAATCACTGGACTCGACATGGGCCCCCTGCCAATCAGGCCCCCCCCTCACTATAGCGACTCTGCCCTCCAGGCTGATGTCAGCGCCCATGCGGCGAAGTTCTGGAACATGCATGAAACGGTTTTCAAAGATGGTCTCTACAACCACGCTGGTGCCTTCGATTGTAGCCAGGAGCGTCATGATCTGGGGCTGCATGTCGGTGGGGAACCCTGGATAGGGCATGGTCTTTATGTCTGCCGGCTTAAGTGATCCTGGAACTCTCACCCGAATATTATCCGCAGCGGGTATAATTTCGACGCCGATTTCTTTTAACTTGCTCATCAAGGGATGGAGCTGTTCCGGGATGACATTATCTACCAGAACATCCCCGCGGCTGATAGCCGCCGCTACCATGAACGTACCGGCTTCTATCCTGTCTGGTATGGGTGTGTATTCCGCCCCGGTTAGTTTGTCCACTCCCTGTATGTATATTGTATCCGCCCCGGCTCCCTTTATCCGGGCACCCATGAGGTTGAGGAAATTCTGCAGATCAACAATCTCCGGTTCCCGGGCGGCATTGCGTATCAAGTGGACACCAGGCGTCATGGCCGCAGCC
>JAAZOA010000205.1 GCA_012798055.1 Syntrophomonadaceae bacterium
CCGGCAACAAAATCCTTCTGCAGCTTTAGATATTGCAGGTAGCTGTTCAATATCCAATCAAGACTATTGGCAAAACTATCAGTCGTGACCGAATCGCGCATTGTCTTGGTCAGGCTGTCTTCAAAAGCAAAATACATCCTTTTCCATACCTGAAAAGGGTCGATAACCGAAACTTGAGCTTTTTCGGGGATCATTTCTTCTGCCATCTGTTATTCGCCTCCTGTTGAGCTTGTCTGGTATAGTAGTGAGCAATAGCCTGGCAGGGGATCATTTTTTCACCAGGGTTGATTCGACTTTAAAGCCCGCCGCCTTGAAATCATTGATGATTGCTTTGGAGTCGGTAGTATTGATGCGCAGGATCATCAGGTAGTCTTCGTTGGGTATCTCCATCTCGACCAGGTTTTGCACCCGCACATCGTATTTATCCAGGATAGTGCCGATCTTGACCAGTGTTTCCGGATCATCCTTGACCCGCAGGTTGATGCGGGAACCTTTGCGGTTGATGGCCAAGAGATCGAGAAATGCCCCGAAGATGTCAGTCTGGGTTATGATGCCTACCAATTTGCCCTTCTCATCCACAACCGGGAGTCCGCTGATTTTGTTGTCCTTCAGCAGTACGGCGGCCATCTCGATGTAGGCATCGGGGTCAATCGTCACAAGATTCTGGTTAGGCGGCAATACATCCCGCACCTTGACTTTGTTTAACAGGTTATCTTTATCGGTGGAGAAATAGCGGGTAGCCACCGATGTTCCGCGAAAATCCAGGTCCTGGCGGGCACCGAAATCCTTCATGGTGACGATACCCAGCAATTTGCCTCTATCCAGCACCGGGAGGCGGGTCAGATTATGTTCTTTCATCAATTTCCAGGCTTCGCCTGCGCTGCTGTCCGGGGAGCATGTATATGGGTCAGGGGTCATCCTATCTCTTACTCTCATTTCTATACCTCCCTTGCCTGATAAACGATAGTATTAATATTTTACCATATATCACCTCGGCTAACATCCATTACTAGCCTATTTCACCACTCCCAGGGAACGCACCAGCGCTGCGGCTGCCTCGGCACGGCTCACCAGCTGCTGGGGACGGAAATATGAACCGTCGCCACGGATAATGCCCAAACCCCAGCAAAGTGCAGCATAGCCCTCGAGTTCTGATGGTATAATCCCGGAGTCGCGGTACGGTATTCGGTAAATGTCTGACAAGCCGGCCAGATAATCGATCCCCAGGAAGCGCACCATCAGCTGAGACAAGGATGCCCGGTTCAACCGGCTGTCCGGCGGCAGGGTTTCTTTTAGCCACCCTTTTGCCAGGGCCTGTTTGACCAGGTCTTCATCAGCGAGGTTGCGGACCGAGTCCGGCCCGGCCGTTGCCCCCAGCATGGCCCGCAGCAGATCGGCTAGCCTCGCTTCTTCAGCGGGCCGGAAGTAGTCCCCGTATTCCGTCATCAGACCAGCCTTGCCCAGGAGAGCGATCTCCCGCTCTGCAAAATTCCCGGCGATATCCTGGAAAACGTGGGCGCTGGCTTTTGCCATGACGGGCTTCCCGGAGTCATCCAGGAGCTCGCCGGTTTGAGCTGCGATCATCCGGAACACTGGCTGCCCAGCAGGTATTAGCGGCTTATAGACCAGGCGCATCAGGGTATCTCCCTGGGCGGCAGAATAGTATGGTGCATACATCAGCTCCAGGGGGGTAGCCTGTAAATACAAACCGGTAGCCTTGTCGATCCCGATGACTCCCGCGGATGAAGGCAGTTCGGAGTAATTCCAGTTGAGGGAATAGGCAGTGATCACTCCGCGGCTCCGGTCGATGGTGACATCGGCTCCATTATCCGGGAATTCCAGTCCGTCCGCCATGCGTATATAATGGAATACCCAATCAGGCATTGCCGATACCGTCGGGAGCTTGACCGGATAGGAATCGGCTGGGGTGTTGGGATCAAGCTTGAACTGGCCGAAACGATCTCCCTGGATGCGCTGCAAAAATTCTGCTGCTATATTCTGGGCGGAAGTGCGGCTTAGACCCTTGCCGGGTTGGACCGCAGCCGGAAGACCCCGGCTGAAACTGAGCAGTTCGCCGCTCTTGGCGTCCACCCTCCCGTAAAGATAGGTTATTTGATCTTGCCCCGCGCCGGACCCGGAAGACCAGCTCACACTCCAGATGCGCCGATCTGGATTCCCCCAATCCTGGTCCAGATTAGCCGAGCGCAGTACCAGGCCATCTCCAGGTTTAGCCCATTTCGTGATTATGGCAGCGGCTTGCTCACTGCTGATCAGGCCCGCTACTTTGATGATTTCCGCTTGTTCCTCAGGAGTCAAGGGTTGGGGGGGACTGGGCACGGCAGATTGTTCGGCTCCGCCTTTGCCGTCGGCCGCCCCGCCGCTAAACCATGTGTCATATTCGGGGATCACCGGGTCGCCGGTGAAGGCATCCAGCGCACCACCGGAGGGATGGTCAAGGCGATAGACCAACAGGGGTTTGCGTTGATCCGGTCTGGTATCCATGGGGACGTATACGGTTGGCTCAACATATTGGAGCCTGATCAAGCCCGCTTTTTGCAAACGGTCGGCTGCTTCCGCCGCGCTTATGATCCCCTGGGGATCAGGCATGGCCAATGGCGACCAGTTGAGACTGTAACCCTCCACCTGACCATTGCCAGCATTGACCGCGACCCAGGCTCTGATTCCCTCCACGGGGATTTGATTGGCGATCCTGCGCCAGTTTATGGTATAAGTAGGCGGACCATCGGAGGTGAGCGGCAGAGGGTCCAGGTCTTCAATTAATACCAGGTAAGGAAGCCGGTTGGGGATAAGGCGCTTCAGCAGATCGCTGGCAATCCTCTGAGCTTCGGGCCAGGAAATAGCCGGGATAGGGCTTTGTGTTTTTATGGCTGGATTCCAGGTATTCATGGAGATGACCTCTCCGGTGGATGCATCGACTTGAGCCGAAAAATTACCTTTACCCGGGTCAGGATGACTCCAGACCAAGTACCAGATGTTGCCTGTGTCCGATTGGCTGAAACTGGATCTGAAATCGGTGAAGTCCTCTGGCACTGGGAAATTTTCTCTTACGACCTGAATCGATTGTTCCAGGGGAATAGCGGTCGAGGTTGCAGACCAGCCAACTTGCGGGCAACTCAAGATAACCAGCAGAGCCGCCAACAACCCCGATATAAATTGCCTCAAGCGGATATGCATTCCTATCACCCTCCTTATATAGTAAGTGTACAATAAAAATTAGGCCGTGAAAGAGCCAATATTTGTTGAAATTGCGGCAAGGGAGGACAAAAGTGGGTGCATAAGACCAGCAGGTGAGCAGGAGCTTAAGGGGATATGGAGAAATTATATCCAGTTGCACAAGGAGGGGATTATATGCAAGGCAACCTGCTGGACCTGGCAATCCTGGCAGTGTTATTGGCCAGCCTGGTTATAGGCTACCAAAAGGGGTTTATCGGCGCGATAGCTGGTATCGTAAGTACCGTAACCGGAATAATCGTAGCCATGTTGTTCCGAACCGAAGCAGCCGGCTATCTGCAGGCCCGGTTCGGGATGATCACCGATCTGGCCAATTTCCTGGAGAAGAAGCTGATTGTATCGGCCGGAGCCGAAAATCCGTCCCCCTGGATCAGCACCCTGCCGATAGTCCAAAACGGCATGGCTGCCATGCACCGGAAAATCTCGGAGTTTGCCTATCTGCTGGTCGCGGCGGCTTGTTTTCTGGTACTATATTTAGTGAGCAGCCAGTTGATCATCCTGCTCTGCATGCTCCTGGAAAGAGCTCTGCCCCGCTGGATGCTGGGAGGAATCAATCGCCCCGGGGGCATGGCTGTAATATTGACCCAAAACGTGCTTATAATGGTGGTGGTGGCGGGAATCCTGGCGGGGCCTCTGGATTTGGCCGCCAAAATGGGAATCAAGGTCGCCACGCCAGCGGCCAACCTCATGCAAGGTTCGGCATTGCTGCCGTGCTTGCTGGACAGCTACAAGTGGTTGCAGGTTTTAATCGAGGGATGGTTCTAAAGAGCAGAAACGTATATTAAAATAGACGGGTTAAGAAAGGGGACAATGGCATGGGAGAAGAGGGCAAGAAAAAGGAACGCAGTGGTTGGGCAAAACTGGATGAAGCCAAGATCACGGCTGCATATGATTTCTGCAGCGGGTATATAGACTTCCTGACCGCTGCCAAGACGGAGAGAGAAGCTGTTGAACAGATCAGTAAAGCGGCCCTGGACAAGGGTTTCAAAACGATGGATAAAATCGATGAGCTCCAGCCGGGCGAAAAAATCATCATGACCAGCAAAAACAAGGTTGCAGCCCTGGTGATAATGGGGACTCAGCCGCTGGAAGAAGGCTTCAACCTGGTTGTTTCCCATATCGATACTCCTCGCCTGGACCTCAAGGCCAGGCCTTTATATGAAGCCGACGGAATGGCGCTGCTCAAGACCCATTATTATGGGGGGATAAAGAAATACCAGTGGCCGGCTATGCCCCTTGCGCTCCACGGGGTGATAATCAAAAAAGACGGGCAGGTTAAACATGTACTGGTGGGTGAAAAGGCTGATGACCCGGTCTTCACCATCGCCGACCTGCTGCCCCATCTGGCCAAAGACCAGATGGAAAAGAAGATGTCGGAAGCAGTAAATGCCGAGAGTTTGAATGCCCTGGTCGGCACCCGCCCGCAAGTCCAGCGGGAAGAGGATGTCATCAAGGCCTTTGTTATGAATCTGCTGCAGGACAGGTACGGTATCGAGGAAGATGATCTGGTCAGCGCAGAATTGCAGTTGGTCCCAGCCTATCCCGCCCGGGAGGTAGGAATGGACCGCAGCATGGTCGGGTCTTTCGGCCAGGACGACCGGGTGTGCGCCTATACAGCCTTGCAGGCCGCCCTGGAGGTCGATGCGCCGGCGAGGACAGTCATTTGCCTGTTCGTGGATAAAGAAGAGATTGGCAGCGCCGGCAACACCGGACTGAAATCCCTGATGATCGAGAACATGGTGGCCGAGATCATGCACAAAGCAGGCAAGAATGAATATTATTCCCTCCGCCAGGCTCTATCTTCATCCCATGCCCTCTCTGCCGATGTAAATGCCGCAGTTGATCCAAATTACCCCGACGTTTTTGAAAAGATGAACTGCTCCTTCATGTCGCAGGGAGTGGTTTTGACCAAATATACAGGTTCCCGCGGCAAATCAGATTCCAATGATGCCAATCCTGAATTTATCGCCAAGATACGCCAATTGTTCGACGAAGCCGGTGTCATCTGGCAGGTGGGTGAACTAGGCAAAGTAGATATTGGCGGAGGCGGTACAGTTTCCAAGTATTTGGCCCATTATGGCATGGAAGTGGTCGACTGCGGGGTGGCCCTCTTGAGCATGCATTCGCCTTTTGAGGTAGCCAGCAAGTTGGATGTTTACATGGCTTTCCTGGCATACAAAGCTTTTATGCAGAAATTCAGCCCCCGCATGGCAGCCTCAAAACCGGCAACCGAGAAGCGAGGTGATGAACCGTGGCCGAAATCCACCCCCGTCTCACCGAAATGGTCAGAGCGGCTGGCTGAGCAGCGAAAATAGGTCCGGGGACCTTGGAAGAAATATTACAGGGCATAGATTGGCCCTGGGATCCTAACCTCTTGGTCGGGTTGGACAGCCGGGATGATGCCGGAGTCTACCGGTTGAGTGACGATCTGGCCATAATTCAGACCCTTGATTTTTTTACACCGATGGTGGATGACCCCTTTGTTTTTGGTCAGATTGCGGCAGTCAATGCCATCAACGATATCTATGCCATGGGCGGAAAACCTCTTTTAGCCATGAACCTGGTATGTTATCCGCAATGCGGCGATTTGAATATGCTGCGCCGGATTTTGGAAGGTGGGCTGGACAAGATACGGGAGGCCGGTGCCCTGGTGGTGGGCGGGCACACGGTTGATGACAACGAACCCAAATTCGGTCTCTCGGTGTGCGGGACCGTCCACCCGCAAAAGGTCACCAGCAACCGGGGAGCACAGCCGGGTGACCGGCTATTCCTGACCAAACCTCTAGGCACCGGGATAATTGCCACTGCCATCAAAGCCGAAATGGCTGCCACCGAGGCGGCAGAGGAAGCGGTTTACTGGATGAGCCTGCTCAACCGGGCCGGAGCAGAAGCGATGCAGGAGGTAGGCGTCAATGCAGCCACTGATATCACTGGCTTCGGCTTGATCGGCCATGTATTTGAGATGGCGTGGGCCAGCGACGTGGCAGTGGAAATCCATGCTGATCAGCTGGGGTTTATACAAGGAGCCCTGGATTATGCGAGTATGGGGCTGATACCCGCCGGGACCTACACCAACCGGGATTACCTGGCGGACAAGGTCCAGTTCATGCAGGAAATAGCTGGCAATAAGCAGGACGTCATGTTTACTCCGGAAACAGCCGGAGGCCTGCTCATATCGGTAGCAGGGAGTAAGGCCGGACTATTGAAAGAGGCCTTGGAGGCGCGGCAGTGCCGGTTTTTCGAGATAGGTTCGGTACTGCATAAGGATTTTTCTGCGATCAGGATCTCTCGCTAGCTGGCGGGGTGGTAAATATTCCCGGAGTCGTATGGGGGTACAGGTGGAGCGCAAGATATTTAACCTTGGTGATATAGTCAAGATGAAAAAACAGCACCCCTGCGGAAGCTACAACTGGGAAGTGGTCCGCATGGGGGCTGACATAAAGATCAAATGCACCGGGTGCGGGCGGCTGGTCATGCTGCCCCGCAGTGAATTTGAGAAAAAAATGGTGCGCGTCATCGATAGCACCCGGTGATAGAAAAGCCGGCGATCATCCTTGCATATGATATATCTAAACTGTTATAATGACGTGTATGACCCTGCCCCGCATCGCGCGGGGCCGTTACCTGCGTCAGCAGGTTAGTCCAAAGGGAGGAGGTGTGAGAATGCGTGATTACGAGATGATGTTTATCATCAAACCCGATCTGAACGAAGAGACCACCGCGGAGATCAAAGCCAGACTGCACAATATAATCGATGAATTTGGTGGAGAATTTACCGGTGAAGCGCTTGGTTGGGGTAAGAAACGCATGGCGTACAGGATCGAAGACTATGCAGAGGGTATCTATTGTTTATGGCATTTCAAAGGACTGCCCGAGACCGTTGAGGAATTGGACAGAGTCATAAAGATAACCGATGGTCTGATGCGCCACATCATTGTTCGCCAAGACGAGAAATAGCGTCTACCCGTGAGGGAGGTAAAGCCGATGTTGAATCGGGTGATACTTATCGGGCGCCTGACCCGCGACCCGGAACTTAGATATACCCCCAACGGAACGGCGGTGGCTACCTTTTCTTTGGCAGTCAATCGCAGGTTCAATAAGGAACAGACTGACTATATCGATATTGTAGCCTGGCGGCAGACTGCGGAATTCTGTGCCAATTACGGCAGCAAGGGCAGATTGCTGGCGGTCGAAGGGCGTTTGCAGGCCAGGACCTATGAAACCAAAGAAGGTCAGAAGCGCAAGGTCGTTGAAGTGGTGGCAGATGATATCCGCTTCCTGGATAAAGCCGGTTCCGGGACACCTGGCGTTGCAGCGGGCAGTGCCGGAGGGCAGCGTGAATATGATCCGTGGGATGACCTGGGGCGTGAAGTCCGGTTGGAAGATATCGACCTGGTCGACAAGACGGAAGAAGACGAAATACCTTTTTAAGCAAGGAGGAAGACGAGCTTGATAAAAAGAGACAAACGCAAAAAGAGACGCCCGTGCAATTTCTGCGCGGATAAAGTCGAAAGCATCGACTATAAGGAGATAGTAAAATTGCGCCGCTATATTACTGAACGCGGTAAAATATTGCCCCGCAGGATAACCGGCAATTGCGCCCTGCACCAGAGGCAGCTGACTGTGGCAATCAAAAGGGCCCGGGTCATGGCCTTACTGCCCTATACTTCGGAATAAGAAGAGCTTTTTGACCCTCCCTGCGGGAGGGTTTATTTTTTGCGCATTTCCGGGCATCCCGGGTTTCTGACCCAGGCAGGAAAAAAGAGGTTTGATGCCGAACAGGATAATCTGGAGGTGTCTTTGGTTGAAAAGAGCTGCAGATGTTGCCGATAACCGGAGAATCGTGGAATGGCTCAAGGCAGACCTGGTGGAAACGGTAGGGGTGCTGATGAAAGCGGCGCTCAAAGGCGGTGTTGAAGCCACCACGGATGCACTGGCCAATCTCATCATAATCGCCTTTGTTTTGGGCCGGCGGATGGGCATAAGCTTTCAGGTGGTTGAAATGAGGATCAAACACAAAATCAATACCACCCTCAATGAAGCCACGGAAATAGAAGAGTTCAACGAGGACCTGACCCTGCTGCAGAGATACCTGGAGAGCAGGGAGCATAAAAAGAGGTGACCTTTTGGCGAGGATCATATCATTATTGTTGACCAGCTCGGGCGCCTGCCTGGTGATGAGCCTTTTCCCTTCTTTGGCCTGGTTGGGTGGTATAGCCTGGGGGATAGCTCTCTTTTTAGGGGGGCAAGCGGTAGACCGACGACTGCTCGTGAGCGTGGCAGGATCAAATGTATTACTGTTATTCGGGCTGTCCGGTAACAGTAATTTATTTTTGATCATGAGTATAGGATTGCCGGCCCTGGTCATGGGTCTTTTGCTGGGTGAGGGCCGAGACTTCTATGAGATACAAAAATGGGGGGTATTGGCGGCAGTCCTATTGGTGGTCCTGTATTGGAGCATGGCCCAATATTCCGATGACCCCAGGGTCAGGTTCTGGGATCAAACCCAGATGGAAGAGTATGTGGCTGAGAGCCTGAAGACTTCACAGGACATGGGCATGGTAGAGGTCTACATGCAGCAGGGCCTTAGCCGCGAGGAGTTGGAGCAAGACATCGTGCTGGCTGCCCGCTGGCTCTATATGCACCTGCCGGCCTTATATATGATCAATGTGCTGTTCGGCATATGGCTGGTCCTGCGGCTGGGAGCCATTATCGGCTCCAGACGAGGTCTGA
>JAAZOA010000206.1 GCA_012798055.1 Syntrophomonadaceae bacterium
ATAGGGTAGGTTGCGGTAGCGCTGCCTGTAATCCAATCCGTAGCCTACCACGAAAACATCCGGCATCATAAAACATTTATAGTCGATATTTAAGGTGATTAGGCGTTCGGCGGGATTATCCAGCAGGGTGCAAATCTTGATACTGGCGGGGGAATATTTTTCCAGGTGCTGGCATATATATCCGAGGGTGAAACCCGTGCCGATGATATCCTCCACCAGGAGTATATTGCGGCCCGCTAATTTGACCTCCACATCCTTGGTAACGTAAATGCCTTCGCCCCTCTCATCATTTGATATTCCCAGGGAAAGGAAATCGATTACCAAAGGCATGGTGAGATGGCGGGTGAGATCGGCCATGAAATAGACAGACCCCTTGAGGACTCCGATTGCCACCAATAGCTGGTCCTGGTAGTCGCGATTGATCTCCTGGCCTACTTCGGCAACCCGTTGTTGAATCTGCTCCTGGGTAAATATGACCTTGCCCAAACCTGGTGTTGTCATTATTCTTCAGAGTCCTCCTTGCGGGTGAATCGTTTGACCAGGGTGTTGAAGTCCTTTTTAAAAACGATGTTGATATTGGTGCCCGGATAGAGCTTTTTGAGCAGCTGTACCTTTTTCTTTTTCTCCGCCACATACTTCTGGTTCATGGTGGTCAGCTCGATAAAGGTATCGAATTTTGGCAGGTAGAAATCCGGGGAAAAGGCCTGGGTTATATTGCCTTCCGCATCGGTTTTTATCGGAAAGGTTCGCGGTTCATACTGCCATTCGATGTGGTTCATGTCCAAAATCCTGGCGAATTCCTCCTCGGAAGGGTGTTTGAACACCACGGAACGCTTTCCCTCTACCTCAGCTACAATTTGCTGCTTGGTTTGCAGGGTCTCGCGGTTACGGGCCATATTGCATAAAAAAGCGGCTGCCTCTTCTACTCCTATATAATCAGTATTGATAATAAGATGGTAAAGGGTAGGATCCGACCAGTCCCGGTTATACAGAGTAGAAATATACTTCTTGTGTTTGCGGTCGGTCAATTCCAGGAAACGCTCGGCATCCTTGGACTCCAGGCTGTATTGCTGCATGATTCTCTGCAACCGGACTTCAGGAGAAGCTATTATTTTGATGTGCAGGGCATCAGGATGTCCGGCAAAAATGATCTGCCCTCCCAGTCCCAGGATTACTGCCGGGCGGCGGGCAATATATTCGCGCATACCTCTCTCAATATGCTGCGCGAAGGGAATCCCATCCTGAGCCGGGGTCAGAAAAAAGCTGGGGCTCTCGGACAGCATGTGCAGTTCATGCTTGCTGGCGATCCGGGGCAGGTATTTGCTCATTACCAATTCACGGGTCAAAATGGGCAGATTCAGCAACTCGGCCAGTCTCTCGGTTATCTCTTTACCTAGACTTCCAGTCTGCCTGGAAACGGTTATGAATAGCATGCCCATCACCTCAACACCTATGCATGTGCAAGTATTTCTATAAAGGTCAGCTTAATGCCTTCCTTGGCCAATAAAAAAACCAAAATTATAGCTAAATCCAATATATTCTACCATGAATTCTTTCCCATGATTAAGAAATCAAAACAAATTAGACTGCACGGCATGTGTCGATACGACAGGAAATGGAGGTGCAAGAAATGATAGAAATACCTGAAGCAAATGTGTTAGCGAGACAGATCGGGGAAAGTCTGTCGGGAAATGAAATTGTCAGTGTGGTAGCTGCAAAGTCCGCTCACAAATTTACCTGGTATTATGGGGACCCACAGGACTATCACGATTTGTTAGTAGGCAAGAGGGTGGAAGGAGCAGCAGCATTTGGTGGTCAGGTTGAGATAAAGGCTGATTCAGTCAGGATCTTGTTCAGTGATGGGGTAAACCTAAGGTACCATGAAAAGGGCGGAAAGCGCCCGCTTAAACACCAACTCCTGATCGAATTTGCCGACGGCAGCGGGCTATCTGCCAGTGTGCAGATGTACGGAGGGATTTGTTGTTTCCGAGAAGGCGAGTATGATAATGTCTATTACCGGTTGGCCAAGGCGAAACCGGGCCCTTTATCTGCAGAATTTGATCGTGAATATTTTGCCGCTATAATCCACGCCGATGGTGCTGACCGGTTAAGCATCAATGCCATAATGGCCACCGAACAGAGAATTCCCGGTTTGGGCAACGGTACATTGCAGGATGTTCTGTTTAATGCCGGATTGCACCCGAAGAGGAGAGTGACGACCCTGACCCCGGAGGAAGAGATCCTGCTGTTTGAGTCAATAAAAACAACCATCCGGGATATGATCGATGGAGGAGGCAGGGACACCGAAAAGGATCTGTACGGCAATCCGGGCGGCTATCAGACCAAATTGAGCAAGAACACAGCCGGCAAAGCATTCTCTAGGTGCGGAACCACAATCAAAAAGGAGTCGTATATGGGAGGGAGCATTTACTACTGCCCACACTGCCAGGAGCAATAGCCTGAGGTCTAGTCGGCTTCAAAAATGAATTTTGGCGGAAGTGGCGGATTGCCCAAGGATTGAATCGCATGATCTATAGTCTGTATTCCTCGCACCACCATCTGTTTGGAAGTCCCGAAAGCCAGCAGCCGACCGCTTTCATCCTCGACTTTGGCCTCGGCAATACATACACTCCGCCCCGTCTTGATCCGTTTCCCTTTTGCTATCAGACGCCCCTTGTTGATGGCACCTAGGTTGTTTACGGTACAATCCAGGGAAGTAAAACCCGAATCTTCTTCCAAATCTCCATATATCGCCCAAAAGGTGACTGTATCTATAACCGAAGCGATTACCCCTCCGTGCACTGTCCCGAAGGGATTATGGTGTTTTTTATCCAGGTCGACTTCCAAACAGGCATGACCTAACCCCAATTCCCGCATCTCCATGGACAACAAACGGAAATAAGGGGCCTGATTGATCATGTCAAGAAGCGCGTTGGTATGGGCTGGATTAAGTCGTTTCATCATTATCTCCTCCCTGCCGTTATGATTTGATTTCCGGAATAAAAACGCATCGCTTATATCTATAATTATGCCAAAATTCCACGATACCTGGCTAAATAAAGTGTCGGTTTGTAATGGAAAGTTGGGAGCATTAAAATATATGTAGAGGCAGCCGCAACTGCCGGTGGTTTTGTGGAGGTCTGATTATGCAGCGCGGAATGGGGAAGGAGGTTCCCAAATGGGAGAAATCAGAGTAGATGTCCGAGGAGAAACCTGTCCGGTTCCCCTGGTAGAAATGAGGAAAGCTGTCAAAAAGGCATCGCCTGGCGATATCATCGAGATTGTGGGTACCCATCCGGCTTCCAAGAAAGAGATTCCCATGGCTGCCCATGCACTGGCTATTAAAATCATCAGCGATGAACAAATTGGGGACGAATGGAAAATAATACTGCAGAGATGAGGGGGCATTTTCATGTCAGACAAGGCGACCATCGTGGTCCATAGTGGCGACATCGACAAAATATCCAGTGCCCTTATTATTGGCAATGGAGCTCTGGCCATGGGTATGGAAGCTTCATTGTATTTCACCTTCTGGGGCTTGCTGCGCTTGAAAAAGGACGGACTCGACAAAGGCCCGCTATCCAAAATGAACATGTTCGGCCTGGGGAAAATGATGATCAAATCCAGGATGAAAAAGAACAACGTAGCCTCACTGCGCAGGATGATCACTGACTTCAAGGAGCTGGGCGGCAAGATCATCGCCTGTGAAATGACAATGGAGATCATGGGGGTCAAAGCCAGTGACCTCGACCAGGAATTGATCGATGACTACGGTGCAGTGGGAACCTATATTCAGGAGGCCAGAGATTCAGCCATTACTCTTTTTATTTAGGAGTGATAATTATGGGTGCAGAATCGATTTACATGGACAACGCGGCGGCTACCAGATTGGATGAAGCGGTGCTTGACGCCATGCTTCCGTGTTATTTTGATACCTTTGCCGTAGCAACGTCCGAATTTGGCTATTCGCAAGGGTTGGAAGCACGCGAACTGTTGGATGGGGCACGAGCCACACTAGCCGCAAAGCTGGGGGCACTCCCGGAGGAATTCGTCTTCACCTCGGGGCACACTGAATCAAGCAACCTGGCTTTGAAGGGGGTAGCCCTGGCATTAGGGCAGAAAAAGGGCCGTCACATCATCGTATCCAAGATCGAGGATTTCCCGGTTTTGCAAAGCGCACGGGCCCTGGAAAAACAGGGCTTTACAGTCGACTACCTGGACGTAGACGAAACGGGTCTTGTCAGGACAGGACAGTTGCTGGAACTATTGAGCAACCAGACCATCTTGGTTTCAGTCCAACACGCCAACCAGGAAATCGGCACCCTCCAGGACATTGAGAAAATCGCGATTATCTGCCGGGAAAAGGGCACGCTATTTCATACCGATGCCACCCACACCTTCACCCGGGTCCCCCTGGATGTACAGAAAATACCGGTCGACCTGATTACAGTTTCGGCCCACACCATTCACGGCCCCAAAGGCATCGGCGGATTGTATGTGCGCAAAGGGACCCCGATTGCCAAGATCATGGACGGCGGCTTTCAGGAATTCGACCTTAGAGCCGGGACCGAAAACATACCTGGAGCGGTGGGATTTGCCCGGGCTGCCGAATTGGTTACCCCGGAAGAGAACCTGCGCTTGCAGGAAATACGTGACCGGATCATAGAACGCATTGCCCAGACTATACCCCAGGTGACCTTGAACGGGCATCGGACCAACCGGATTCCACACAATGCCAACCTTACATTTCATTTCGTGGAAGGTGAGTCCATTACCCTCCACCTGGATATGCACGGAATCGCCGTTAGCACCGGATCTGCCTGCTTCAGCAGGTCCCTGGAAGCCAGCCATGTGATAATGGGCATCGGTGGTGACCACGAACGTGCCCATGGTTCGATCCGTTTCAGCCTGGGACGTTATAATAGTATGAAGGAAGTGGACAGGGTGGTGGAAATCCTGGCGGAGGTGGTCAAACAGCTGCGCATAATCAGTCCACTGGGTAAAATCGGAGGTGAATGAAATGGCATTTCCTTAAAATGAGATAGTGCTGGAGCATTTTAAACATCCGCGCAATGTTGGCAGTATGGAAAACCCGGATGGAAAAGCTACTGAAGGCAGTCCGGCTTGCGGAGATATGGTTTCCGTTTACATCAAGGTTGACGAGGCAAGCAAAAAAATCAGCGACATAAAATTCGAATCCTATGGATGTGCTTCCAATATTGCAACCGGGTCGATCATCACCGAAATGGCCAAAGGAAAAACCCTGGAGGAAGCCAAACAGTTGACCTGGAAAGACGCCTCAGCGGCTCTGGGTGGTCTGCCGCCCATCAAAGCTCACTGTTCGGTGCTGGCAATAGAGGGTTTGCGTGGTGCGATTCAGAATTATGAAGAAAGACACGATTTGGTTAAAGTCAAAGAACCAACTACTGAAGCCATTGTTCTGAAACGACTGAAGCGAGTAATGAATCCCTTGAAAGGGCTGGACATGGTTGCGACCAAATTGGTCAAATCAGTGGAGGTAAAAGATGGTATTATAAGAATTGCTGTGGATATGCCTGCAAACCACCAGTTTGCTGCAGCCATCAGAGACGAGGCCCGGGAACGGCTGGAAACCCTCTGGGATATTAAAGGGGTGGAGATAGAGTTCAATTAGCTGCTTGACCCAGCATTAGCAGCTATTTCTTGGCAAAGGAGGCAGAAAGCTTGCAGGAGATTTGGATTCATGAAACACATACCGATGGTTACCAGGTCAGGTGGAGGATCAATGAGGTGCTCCATAGCGAAACCACTCCGTTCCAGAAGCTGGCTGTTGTAGAAACAGTCGAATGGGGTAAAGCCCTGGTTTTGGACGGGAACTTGCAGATGGCCGAACGCGATGAGTTTATCTATCATGAGATGATTGCCCATGTGGTTATGAACGGGCATCCCGATCCGCAGAATGTACTGATAGTGGGCGGGGGGGATGGCGGTACCCTGCGTGAAATAGTCA
>JAAZOA010000207.1 GCA_012798055.1 Syntrophomonadaceae bacterium
AAGCTGCTGAGGGGGCACCATCCAAATAGCTATGATTCTTATTGAGCCGGAAGGCAACGCAAGTTGTCTTCCGGTTTTTTGTTACCCACATCGGGTTATCTGGAATCAGTCTCAATAAAAAAGACATGCCTCGCTTATCGACCGGAGTAATGATACAATTTATATTGGAGACTGTAACATTTATGTAATATTGAAACCAATGGGGGAACACAATAGTAACAGTAATGTAACAATAGAGAGCGATTTGAGGAAGATATATATGCCACCAGCAGATAGGGAAAATGGAAAGGACCGGCTATAGGGAAGGTTGAAGAAAATAGTGGTGGAAGTCTTATTTATGGCATATTACTTGCGCTAAATAAAATATACACCCAAAATATTCAGCCTGGAGAAAATGGCTGATATATAATAAACAGGTGAGTTGGACGGAAATAGAAGCGGATATTGGATCATCCATGGAAGGGGGTTTTCCAGTACAGCAGAGGCGCCCAAAGGCGCGTGATTGATTACTTCACTGGTGATTTTCATGGTAAGTGATGACAATAGTGCCGGAAAGCTTTTCGTATAGAGAGGAGTAAGAACCATGCTTCAATATTACGCGCAGTTGGAACGTTATGAAGGGAATCAAGCCCTCTTCGACATGACCAAAATGTCGATAGTGTCGACGATTGCGGATGAACCGCTGCATATCCATGCTGAAGGGTTAAGGGGTACCGGAAAAACCACTATTATGAGGAAGGCCAAGGACATCCTCCCCAATATCGTAAGGATCAAAGGTTGTCTGTATAATTGTGATCCTTCCAAGCCCCATTGCCCCAATCACAAAGGCAAGTCGGCTCAGGAGATAGCTGAAATCGGTGTTGAAGCGATTCCGATGCCGTTCATTGAGATATCCCACTCGGCCAAGGTGGGAACAGTAGCGGGAAGTATTGACCTGGCCAGGCTTACCGATCCCACCAAACCTGAAGCCGCCCTGCTCCCCGGTCTTATCCCCCAGGCGCACCGGGGTATACTGTTCATCGATGAGATAAATCGCTTGGCGGACACGGCACCAGAAATCACTGACATATTATTAGACCTGATGGGCACCAAACCCGGGACTGTGCAGATCGAAGAGGCCGGCTTGCCGGTAGTCTCAATCAGAGTCAATGTTTCGGTCTGGGCAGCCTCCAATCCGGACGAGGACCCCGGGCCCCTGGAAGAAATCAGGCGGCAGCTCTCGGACCGTTTCGATATGGTCTGCTATATGGGCAGGCCTACTTCTATTGATGTATTAGCCAAGATGCTCAAGGAAAATTTCCACACCACTAAACTGAATCCCGACCGGGATGCAATGGATTTAGATGCTATTCTCAAGAAGCATGAAGAGTACACCCGTACCCTCGTAAAGTGGGCGGAAATTTACCGGGATACCGATTTGCCCGATTTTGTGCGCAATTACATTGCGCGACTCTATGTCAAACACAACCTGGAGAGCATACGGGCCATCGAAGCTATGCAGCAGGGGGCAGTGCTCTATGCCATTATCAACGAGAGAAACCAGGCTACCAACAATGATGTCACCCGTATGCTGCCACTGATATTGAAGCACCGCGTTGATTCAGACACCCTTATCAGGGTGATCAACGACACCGAGGGCAAAGGGCCCAGCATGTTCAGTTCCGGAGGCAAAAAAACCTCCTCTAAAACCGAAGAAGAAGATGCGGACTATTTCAAAAAAGAAGGCCGCCCTTTAAAGGACCTGAAACGTAAAGACCTAATAAATACTGAAAAATCCATTGATTTTAACCGCGACTAGTATGGAGGCAATCTCATGGACACCGGACAAACCAGCATCGACAATGCAACCTCGGTAGCTAATTATCTGGGACTTTACCTGGGCCAGGACCAGGGGGTACGGCTGGGTGACAGCGTTGTGGTAAGTACCAAGGCCCATCGGCGCATGACGGAAAAAAAGATCAAGGGCCAAGTCGAAATCCTGGTCAATTCTGATGCCGGTCAGACCTACCTCAACTATGTCGACCTGGAACAGGTAGTCCACATCGATGTCTACCATCTGCCGGGCCAGGTGGATTCCCGGCAAATTGCCTTGGCCATATTCTGGGCAATCAATGAGCATGTTATCAATGAGGATCCGCAGCTCAAGTATGCCGACGATGTTCGTTTTAAGCTGGTTTCTGGTTATGCCGAAAAGATCTACATTGTTACCCAGACCGGTAAGGGCACCGTATACGACTTGATGCAGAACGAATTCGATCCGTATATTGAAGGCGAGGAAGGGCATGATCATGTGCATATCCTGGCCAGGATCAACCGCCAGGAATATTTCCTGGTATATATCATAGCTGCCACGGTTGAAGAAGTCATCCTGAATTCGGGGATCAAACTGGCCGAGGTCCGCAATATCTCCCATGGCAAACAAAAAGAGGTCCTGGATGATTTCGGCCACTATATAAAGCTGCCCTGGAAGAAGTTCAAAGGGCAAGAGTCCAGCCTGATGTCACCGGATGAAAATGTTAACCAGCTGGTTCTGAAGTTGGCTGAGAAATTCGGCGGGGTGGAGGAAATCGAGGAGTGGATGCAGATGTACTCCACCAATATATTCAAGCGCAAGGGAACCGACTATCAGAAGAAAAAGTGGGGAGACATAGACCATTACGTGAAACAGATGGAAGAGATGGGCCTGATGCAAAAGACACCCATCGGGAGAGTCTTGACCAAACAAGGCTTGGTAGTACAGGATTACGTGGTCAAGCACCGGGTGGAACTGGAAACTGAGATCCGCCGCAATATCCGCAAAGTTCCGGGTGGCCGCAATGCCCATTTCAGTAAAATCGGCAAATCCGAACAGGAGACTACCGCAGTGCAATTGACCGATTACAACCGGACCTTGCACAAGAAAGATTCCTGGACCGGGAACCTGGCTGTATCGCAGACAGTGATCCAGGCCAAGAAAAGTGGATTGCTCCGCGGTGATCAACGCTTGAATATAAGGAAACAAGACCTGCACTTCTATGACAAGAAGAGCTATATTCCCATAGATATCTGCCTGTTGCTGGATGCCAGCGGCAGCATGGCCGGGGAAAAGCGGCAAGCGGCCGGTTTCCTGGCGCAGCATTTGCTGCTCACCGGCAAGGAAAGAGTGGCCGTTATCACCTTTCAAGAGAGGGCTGCCCGGGTGGTATCACCCTTCACGCGCAGCCAGAGCGTTTTGAACAAAGGCTTGGCCACCATCAATCCAGCCGGCATGACCCCGCTGGCCAGC
>JAAZOA010000208.1 GCA_012798055.1 Syntrophomonadaceae bacterium
AGGAGGGTTCGCTCCTAGTCTTAATACCAACGAGGAGGCCCTGGAACTCATTGTCAGGGCAATCGAACAGGCTGGATTCAAACCCGGGCAGGATATTTTCCTGGCTATGGACCCGGCCGCATCCGAATTCTATAAGGATGGCAAATACGTGTTCGAGGCGGAGGGCATCGCCCGGGACTCGGCGGAAATGGTGGACTACTATGTGAGCTTGGTGGACCGCTTCCCCATAGTGCTGCTTGAAGATGGCATGGCTGAAAACGATTGGGCAGGTTGGAAGATCATGACCGAACGGCTGGGCCAGCGCATCCTGCTAGTGGGAGACGACATCTTCGTTACCAATCCCGCCATCCTACAGGAAGGAATCGACCAGGGCATAGCCAACAGCGTGCTCATAAAGCTCAACCAGATCGGCACCTTGACTGAAACCCTGGACACAATCGCCCTGGCCAGCCAGGCCGGTTACAGCTCTATGGTTTCGCACCGTTCGGGAGAGACCGAGGATCCCTTCATCGCTGATCTGGTAGTGGCGATGAACACCGGCCTGATCAAAACCGGTGCACCAGCCCGCTCCGACCGGGTGGCTAAATACAATCAGCTTCTGCGGATTGAAGAAGAGCTTGGTCCAGCGGCACTCTTCAAAGGTATAGCCACTTTCAAAAAGCGCTGATCGATTCACATGTTACTGAGAAAGACGGGAATTTGATTATGGATAAAAATACAATCATGCAGCTGGTCCGGGAACACAATGTACAGATGATCCAGCTGCAGTTTACCGATATCCTGGGGGTGATGAAACACATCTCGGTGCCGGTTGATCAGTTAAGCAAAGCCCTGAACGACGAGCTGATGTTTGACGGGTCTTCAATCGAGGGATTTGTCCGCATCGAAGAATCTGATATGTATCTCAGGCCAGATCCTAATACTTTTCTGATCCTGCCCGGTAACGAAATTGTCCAGCGCGGAAATACTGCCCGGCTTATCTGCGATATATGCGATTCTGAGGAGCAGCCCTTTGCTGGCTGTCCCCGCCAGGTACTGCGGCGGGTCCTCAGGGAAGCTGCAGATCTAGGTTACACCATGCAGGTAGGACCGGAACCGGAGTTTTTCTTGTTCAATATGGATGAACATGGTTCCCCAACCCTTACTACCCATGACAAGGCAGGTTATTTCGACTTGCCGCCGGTCGATAAAGGGGAAGAAGCCCGGCGGGATATGGTGGAAACCCTTCAGCAGCTGGGCTTCGAAATCGAGGCTGCTCACCACGAATGTTCCCCCGGGCAGCATGAGATCGATTTCAAATACGCGGAAGCACTGATTACCGCTGACAGCATCATGACTTTCAGGATCATCGTGCGCATGGTAGCCCAAAGACATGGGCTGCACGCCACCTTTATGCCCAAACCCATTTTCGGCATCAATGGTTCCGGCATGCATATGCATATCTCGTTGTTTAAAGAAGGCAGTAACATATTCTACGACCCTCAGAGCCCGGACGGCCTGAGCACGACCTGTCTAAGCTTCATAGCCGGGGTGATGAAACATGCACGGGCAATCGCAGCCGTTACCAATCCGACGGTCAATTCCTATAAGCGCTTGGTCCCCGGCTACGAGGCCCCCGTCTACATCGCCTGGTCCTATAAAAACCGCAGCCCCTTGATAAGGATCCCAGCCCGCCGGGGCATCGGTACCCGGATCGAGATCCGCAACCCCGATCCGGCCTGTAATCCGTACCTGGGACTGGCGGTAATCCTGAAAGCCGGACTGGACGGAATCTTATCCGGGCTTAGGCCTCCAGCTTCGGTAGACCAGAACATATACGAGATGGACCTGGCTGAACGAATGAAGAGCGGCATTCTCTCTCTGCCCGAAAACCTTTATGACGCCATCAAGGAACTGAGCCAGGACCACTTGATCCGGGAGGCCTTAGGCGGACACGTTTATGAACGTTTCATGCTGGCCAAGACCCAGGAATGGGAGTCCTACAGCGCCCGGGTCTACAATTGGGAAGTAGATGAATACCTGGAGAAGTTTTAGCCTATAAAACCGCTTGTTGCTTGCATATTGGCGCAGCACCAAGTTTTCAGCGGTTGAAATCCCCCCTGAATTTATTTCGAACGAGTGGTAGGTAAGAAATGAGCGTAAATGACCAAGAAATGATACAGAGCCGGGAATTGCTGGCGCAGGTTCAGACTATTTGCACCGATTTTGCCCTGCACTCCCTGGACCAGACTCTAAATAGCGTCACCAATTTCGCCGCTCAGAACCAGTACCTGGATGTGGCGGTACTGGGGCAATTCAAAGCGGGCAAGAGCTCTTTCCTGAATTCCTATCTGGGCAAAAACCTTCTGCCGGTGGGTGACATCCCGGTTACATCAGTTATCAGCCGCATCCGCTACGGCGAGGTGGAAAAGGCTACCATCACCTTCCTGGGCGGCAACACCCGGGTCATAGACCTGGAAGCCATCCCTGAATATGTATCCGAGGCAGGCAATCCTGGCAACGCCAAGCAGGTAGGGGTCCTTGACCTGGAGACCCCCGCTCTGCAGAATATAAAAACCCTGCGCCTGGTTGACACCCCTGGTATCGGCAGTGTTTGGCAGCACAATACGGAGACCACCACCAGCTGGTTTCCCGAAACCGGCGGGGTGCTTTTCGTGATCAGTGCCGAGCGGCCTATATCCGAAAGTGAACTCCAGCTCCTGCAGGAAGTCTATCTTTATTCACCCGAGATTGTCATCGTAATCACCAAATGCGACTTGTTCAGCGAAGAACATTTGCAGCAGATCGAAGCCTTCATCCGCGAGGTTCTGAAACGCAACTTTGAGCGGGAATTTCCCGTTTTGCGCTATTCATCTTTTAAAAATACCAGCCGTTACAACTCGGATCTTGATGAGAAAGTCTTCTCCTCACTGGCGGCTAACCGCGAACAAAAGTATGCTGCCATCCTGAAGCATAAAATTACTTCCCTGGGCAGATCCTGTCTCACTTATCTGCGGATCGCCTATCAGGCTTCGCAACAGCAGGAAACCGATCGGGGCCGGCTGCGGGATACCATCCTGGACGAACACCTGAATGCCCCTTTCGTGCGGCGGGAGTTGCAATTAATTGCGGGCAGCTACAAAGAGAAGACCCGGGAAGCCGTAAAAGCCTACCTGGAAGGTTTCCGGTCGGATCTCACAGCCAAGCTGAACGGTGCGTACAACACCGAATGTTCTACCTGGAAAGGAAACCTCTACAAAGTAACCCGGCAGTTCGAATTTTGGCTCAACCAAAACCTGCACCGTGAACTGCAGACCATACTCCTCAGTGAGGAAAAGTCTTATGAACTGCTCAGTGCAGTCAAAAAGCACCTGGCTTTTTACCTGAAATCATTCCGGGAGCGTTTAAGCTATAACCTGGAGCAGGTCTTGGGAGTCAAGCCCCAGATGGAGCAATGGGAAATCAACATCGGGGAACTGGAGCGGCCCGACATATCGGTCAGCCGGACCTTCGACTCCCACCTGGATATGCTATGGTTCTTGTTTCCCATGACCATATTCGGCAATGTTTTCCGGGGACATTTCCGGCGTCAGTTGCCTAAAGAGGTAGAAAAGAATCTGCACCGCCTGACCTCGGATTTGACCTATAAGATCAACAAAGAAATCGATAACCTCATCAATCAGGCCATGCGCTACATGAACCAGGAAATAAATATGATTGAACATCTGTTAGCTGAGCAGCCGGACGCCACAGCACAGTTGGACTTACTGATTGCAAAGCTTAAGGAGGCCCTGGAGCAATTGGAGTCCACCTGATGATTCAGCGTTCAGAATCGTGAATAGGTGCTCACCTATTGGGCAAAGTATCTTTTTACTCTGTTTAAATGTGAAAGCAAAATTTTGGCGACATCCAGACTAGAATTCCAAAATCATCAGAAAACACAAAACCCGCCCTCCAGGCGGGTTCTTTATTCTCACTGGTCGGGATGACAGGATTTGAACCTGCGGCCTTCTGGTCCCGAACCAGACGCGCTACCAAGCTGCGCTACATCCCGACGCAAACACAATTTTACCGTAACCGGTGAATATATTCAAGCTTTAAGCATATTTAAATCCTGGCCAGCTATCAGCTTCTGTTTTACCGCTTTCGACATATGTTTGATCTGCCACTCCCTTTGCATGGCTTCATTCTTGTCCGGCTTTTGTTCAATGTACACTAATTCTACCGGAGTGCGCCCCCTGGTATACTTGCTTGCCAAGCCCTGCTGGTGCTCTTCCAGCCGCCGTTTGATGTCGACTGTGTAACCGGTGTAGAATGTATCATCAATGCATCTCAGTATGTACACATATGGCATGCACTCAGGTCCTTTCTCATATTCTCCCGCCTCTTCTCTTTTATCCATGCAAAAGCGGGAGAGGCTTCCTCTCCCGCTTGGAAAATCGCGACTAGAAACGGTGATGGGATACTTTCAAAGGCATTTTGAACTTATGGGTTATGGTATTGGCGATTTCTTCAATATCGGCCAAGGTCACGTCAATAACCAGGCAGCGGAGTTTGGCATAGATTCGGTAGGCATTGTCCAGTTCCTCGGCCACCAGGTCGTCCAGGTTGTCGATGTCTTCCGGGA
>JAAZOA010000209.1 GCA_012798055.1 Syntrophomonadaceae bacterium
AATTTTGGCCATCAAATGACCCCTTCCCGCCGGCTTAAACCATCGATACACAAATCCTTGATATGTCGGGCCAGCTTTTGCTTGTAGTCCTCCTGATATTTCTCCATGCCAGGCAGGCGGCTCAGGATCGGGGCCGCACCGAAAAAGTAGACGATCATACCCATTATGCTAATCGCAGTCAGCTTGGAATCCAACTGTGCGAATTGAGCTGATTTTATTCCATCCAGGATGATTCCCTCCAGTCTGAAGATGATCTGACTGAAATATTTCTCTGTAAAGTGGGCGATATGGGCATCGTTCTGCAGACCAGCCCGAAGGACCAGCTGGGCGGAAATGACTTTGGCGAACATGAAGTCGGTGTAGCAGTCTATGAATTTCTCCAACCGCCAGAGTGGATCCGTTTCTGTCTCCAAAACCTTTTCCAGTTCTTCACTGAATTCCGCCAGGTAATTTTCCACAATGCTCAGGTACAGGTCGTCCTTGTTGCGGAAATAATAGTGTATCATGGCGGCATTGACCTGAGCCCGTTCTGCGATATCCCGGACCGAAACACCGTCAAAGCCCTTTTCAGCGAAAAGTCTTTCCGCTTCGAGGAGGATTCTGTTTTTGGAAGTCTGGTTGTTCACCGCCACCATGCACACCGGCCTTCATTTAACGCTATTAAACAAATGCTTTAACCGTTTGTTTAATAAAATTGTAGTCTTAATCCGCCAGAAGTCAAGCCAGTAGTGATTCCATTTCATCCAACAGCTTGCCGAAATAGGCCAATGCCTCATCGACCGGCTGCGGGGTCAACAGATCGACCCCCGCTTTCTGCAGCAGGTTGATCGGGTAATCGGTGGAGCCTGACTTCAGGAACTCCAAGTACCTCTCCACCGCCGGGGCCCCTTCCCGCAGGATCTGCTCCTTCAAAGCGGTAGCGGTCGAGAAACCGGTGGCATATTTGTACACGTAGAAAGACGAGTAGAAATGAGGAATCCGGGCCCATTCCCATTCGATCTCGGGATCGATAACGATTTCCGGCCCATAGTAGAGACGGTTCAGTTCCCGGTAAATCTGGTTGAGAATGTCCGGGGTCAAAGCCTCGCCTGCTTCAGCCCGGGCGTGGATGATTTTTTCGAATTCGGCGAACATGGTCTGCCTGAATACCGTACCGCGGAACTGCTCCAGGTAATGATTGAGCAGGTATATCTTCTCCTGTTTCTCTTTACTCTTCTGCAGCAGATAATCGATCAGCAACGATTCGTTGACGGTGGATGCCACTTCCGCCACAAAAATCGAGTACTGGCTGTAGACATAGGGCTGGTTCTGGTGTGAATACCAGCTGTGCAGGGAATGTCCCATCTCGTGGGCCAGGGTGAACAGATCATCCAGCTTGTTGTCATAGTTCATGAGCACGTAGGGATTGGTGTCATAGGCGCCCCAGGAATAGGCTCCTCCGGTTTTGCCTTCATTCTCGTATACATCGATCCAGCCACTGCCGAAGCCGCGCTCGAGAAGTCTGGTATATTCCGCTCCCAGGGGATTTAAAGCCTCCAGCAATACTTTTTGGGACTGGTTGTAGGATATCTCATACTTGTATTCCGGCACCAGGGGCGTATATATATCGTAGAAATGCAGTTCATCCAGGTTGAGGAGACGCTTGCGCATGCGCATGTAGCGGTACATGTGCCCCAGGTGGGCGTGCACCGATTCTATCAAGCGGTCATAGACCTCTACCGCCACATTGTCCTGGTCCAGTGAAGCCTCCAGGGCCGAACTGTAATTGCGGGCCCGGGCGTAAAAGATATCCTTTTTTACACTGGCAGACAGGCTCGCTCCCAGGGTGTTGATCAGTTTCTGGTAGGATCCGTAAAGACCGTAGAAGGCCTCCTGGCGGACTCTCCGGTCCGGGCTCTCCATGAATCTGGTATAGCGGCCTTTGGTGAGCTCCACGTCCTCGCCCTTTTCGTCTTTTATATGCGGGAACTTGAGATCGGCATTGTTGAGCATGGTGAAGATATTGCCAGCGGCCATGGACAAATCCGCGGCCATAGCCAGCAAGCGCTCCTCGCTGGCCGAGAGGATGTGGGCCTTTTGGCGCAGGATTTCCTCCAGGAAATGTTTGTAGACTTGAAGCTCGGTATCCGAGCCCAAGAAAGCTTCCAGTTTTTCCTCCGGAACCGCCAGGATTTCGGGCACGATGAAAGCGGTCATGCCTGCTATCTGCACGCTCAAGCTTTCTATCCGGTCGAACAGGGCCTGGTAATGGGGGTCGGCATTGTTCTCGTCCCGGCGCATCCGTGCATACACGTATAGTTTTTCGTTTTTCCTCCCCAGGGAGTCGTTCAGCTTGAATACCTTGAGCAGAGCTGCAGCAGACTCTCCCAGCGTCCCCTGTAAGCCCGCCAGTTCAGCCGCCAGGGTTTTCACCTCCAGGAAATCGTCTTCCCACAGCTGTTCCCCTGCATAAATATCCTCAATCTTCCATTTATATTGGCTTTCGATCTCTTCCCTTTTTCTGACCGCACTCTTGCCCATATTTTATCCTCCTCATGGTTTATGTCTCTTCGGTTTGAGAAAATCTAGATTTATTCTATACTAGTGGCATGAGAAAACAAAACCTGTCCTTTATGTAAAGCATTTCATAATCTGTGAGGTGATAAGAACGGATGTTCGAATTGGCCAATATCTCGATGGTTGTCCGTGACATCGAAAAGTCGGTGCGTTTTTACGGAAATATGCTGGATTTCACGGTCAGCAAGCAAAAGCGCACCCTTTCTTCCACTGTCGCACATCTCAAACATGGAAATATTGTATTGGAACTTATCCAATACACCAAGGCTGAGTCCAGTCCCTACCCTGCGGGAGTGATCGATCACCTGACTTTTATGGTCGAAGACCTGAAAGGGACTGTGGATAAACTGCGGCGGCGGGGGGTCGAATTTGAAACCTCTTCACCACTTCAGTCTTTTGACGGAAGCCAAATCATGTTCCTAAAGGGTCCAGATGGAGAACGCATTGCCATCGTTAATCTCTTAGGCAGATAGTCATTGAAATAAATCGCCTGAGTCATAGATTACTGGAATTATGGCGAAACACGCATACACTATCATGGCCCGATCTGGCTAATAGGTCACTTTGCAATCATCCGAAGGGTGAGATATTCCGGTGGTCTGTGACAGCCCTTTCAGACTATTTCTTTCCTAATCTAGTCTGGCAGGACGTATGATATAAGCAGGCGGACTCATCGGCTGGTTTAGGTTCTTGGCAAGTCGAAAGGCTTCTGTGGCCAACTCTTCCATTGTCACGGATTTCAGACCATAGGCATTTTTCAGGGTTGAGAAGAAGTCCAGAATGTCAGTCAGATTCTTAATATTCCGCTCCAAGTATGAGCCAAATTGACTAGGACGCAAATAGAGGTGAAATACCCCGCCGTTTTGCGCCGCATATCTCATTTGCCCCATGATTCTTTTAATTTTTAGCAATTCTAACCAGCTCGTTTTTGGTGAATACGCAGTCAGCATGCGGCTGGGGTTGATCTCACAAAAGTTATTTGTCCTAATAGTGTCAGCCAAGGCCTGGCAGTTAGGTCCAAAAATATTGAGATATGTATCGAGCGGCTGAATAGCCCGCTGTAAGAACCGAAAACGGCGCGTAAAAGCAGTATTGCGAATCCAATTCTGTTCATAACCTCTATAAACGTGTATGTTGTTTTCGGCTAAAATCTCCAAGTAGTCAGGATTCAACTGGTTGCCGGGAAAAGTAATGCTATGATATACGATTTCGTATGGTTCAGCAGCTTCGATGGCAGATAGAATGTCCTGACGGAATTGCTCCTTGGTCTGACCATCAGCTAAGCAATAATAATTGGAGAAGGTGTGGGTAGCAATCTCCTGATGGGGTGTTTCGCGGATCAAGTTGATCAATGTGCCTGCATAATGGTAAGGGTCTTCGAATTCGTCTTCACCGATTTGTTCAAGATAAGCGTAACTGGAGTGCTTCATATTAACATATCGAGGGCGATCCTCGGGCATGATCGAAAGAATTCGCTTTTTGTTGGCACAGAACAAGAAGCCAACTATTGCCCAGGTACTGTGAATCTCACGTTCTGTGAACAACTCTAGTATTCTAGGGATAATTTTCACAGCATCTTGAGCATTACGTCTCTTATCATGGATTACTCTCTTATCCTGAACTCCCCACATGAGCTCCATGTCCAGCGATATAACGAAGTAGCCCTGGCTCATTCATACCCTCCCACTTCGGACAGCTTGCTTCACTGATCCCATGACCTCAGTGAACATATTCATTAATATTTATACAATAAGTTGGCCTCATAGGCTAGGTGTTTCAAATAGTAAATTTAGTGTCTATATTGACTTTCTCTTTGCGGCACATATACCTCTATATTGTCTAATTCATTTTTGCTTGGTCGTTAAAACAATAGTTCATATGGTCTATACTATGGCCAAGGAACTAGCTATGGCAATCAATAATAGGGAGGTCAAATTCATGTTTGATTTGGCGCATATAGCTATGGTGGTTCGAGATGCAGAGAGATCGGCGCAATTTTATAACCAGGCGCTGGATTTCGCAATCCGCAAGCAGTCGGTTACCCCAACTTTCAAAGCAGTGTTTCTTAAAGCCGGCACCCTGGTAATAGAACTGCTGGAGTACCTGCAGCCTGAGACCCAGCCGCGCTCCAAGGGAGTTATCGATCACCTGGCTTTCCGGGTCAAGGACCTGCCCGCGGTGATGGCCCAATTGGAGGCCAAGGGGGTAAATTTCGAGACCGCCCAACCCCGCAAGGCTTTCGACGGCAGCAAGATCATATTCTTCCACGGACCGGACGGGGAGCGCATCGAACTGGTGGAGTTCTAGTTGGTGGCCTTTGTGGTAGTAGTCTGGCTGGTAGTGCCGGTCTTGCTGGCAGTATCGCCGGACTTGCTGTCATCAGTTTTGCTGTCACCGGTTTTGTCTGTGTCAGCACTATCCGTGTCCTGATCCTTGGTGGCTGTATCACCTGATGTGTCCGCATCGTTCTTATCGCTGTCGTCCGTTTGCACTTCAGTTGAGGTCGCAGGCGTGGTACTAGCAGACGGAGTTTTTACCGTACTGGTGGTCTTCATATTGGCTGGGGTTTCATTGACCACTTTGAAAGTCTGCCCCTGCAGCAAAGACTCAACCAGGATGCCGGCGATTTCCTGATCCGCCTCCCAATAGCTCGCCCCGGTGCTGCTGTCATGATAGAAATATCCGGGCAGGGTCTGGGCACTCAGGTTGGCCAGGTCCAATTTATTAGCCATGTTGGCCAGGTAGATCATATCCTTCAGGGGCAGATTGGTGCGCACGTTCTTGTTAAGCTCAGGGATCAGCTGGGGCAATCTCAAGATGGTCTTACTCTGCATCATTTCTGCAGCCAGGGCTTTTATGAACTTCTGCTGGTTCTCAGTGCGGCCGATGTCCGCAGTGGGCCCGCCCCGGTAGCGCACGAAGGCCAGGGCCTGCTGTCCGTTCAGGTATTGGTAACCCTTTTTGAGGTTGATAGTCAGTTCAGGATATTCATCGTCATAGTGGTACATGTTGCTTTCAATATTTATGTGCACACCGCCCAGGGCATCGACTATATCTCCAAAACCGGCAAAGTTGGTTATCACATAATAATCCACCGGCACATTCAGTAGCTCCCCCACCTTATCGCAAGCGGCTTCGGGCCCATCCACCAGGTTGATGCTGTTGATCTTGTCATATTTACCGGCAGAGTTCTTAATGCGAGTATCACGGGGGATGGAGACCATCACCACTTTGTCGGTGCCAGGGTCTATGCTGGCCAGGATCATGGTGTCACTGCGGGAATTGGACTTGGTGTCCCGGGCATCGATTCCCATGAATAGGATGTTGATCGGCTTTCCGGTCAAGGCTTTGGTCTGCACCGAGGAGAAGAACAGGGTATTCAGCTTTCCGCCCAATATAGCACCGACACCCATCATGACCAGGAATATCGCTATAGCAGCAGTGACGAAACCCTTGCGGCTGTGAAGAAATGACATGTCCTATACGCCCCCACCATAATTAAATCTTTCCAACCGGAGTTTATTTTACTCCTCGCCCGGGGCGCTGTCCATCCTATTTTTTCTTTCGTCCAGGCGACCTGCGATTCTTTCCAGCAGTTGCTCTATGCCCATACCGGTATGGGCGGAGACGAATAGGACATTTTTTTCTCCTGCCGGCGGGCTTTCAATCAGGTCCGCCTTGTTGAAAACCGTAATTATTTTTTCCGGGTCAGCCCCCAGTTCCACCAGGACCCGCTCCACCACCCTTGTCTTGTCAATGTGGTTGGCATCGGCGACATCCACGATGTGCAGCAGTAAATCTGCATCGACCGCTTCTTCCAGGGTAGCGCGGAAGGCCGCCACCAGGTGATGGGGCAGGTTCTGGATAAATCCCACCGTATCAGTGATGAGCACTTCTTGTCCCGATGGCAGCACGATCTTGCGGGTGGTGGTATCCAGGGTCTGGAAAAGGCGCTCACCAGCTTCAACCTGCTTTTTGCCGCTGCGGTGGCTGCCCTGGCAGATCATGTTGAACAGTGAGGATTTGCCGGCATTGGTATACCCGACCAGGGATACGGTTTTTACCCCTACCCTCTGCCGCCTCTTGCGGTGGAGCCGGCGGGTAGTCTCCAGCTTCTCCATCTGTCGCTTCAAATCCCGGATCCGGCTGCGGATCCGCCTGCGGTCCAGTTCGAGCTTCTGTTCCCCTGCCCCCCTGGTGCCGATACCTCCGCCCAAGCGGCTCATCTCGGCGCCTTTGCCGGTCAAACGGGGCAGGCGGTATTCCAAAGTGGCCAGTTCAACCTGCAGCAGGCCCTCCCGGCTGCGGGCTCTCTGGCCAAATATATCCAGGATCAGCATGGTGCGGTCGATTACCCTGACATCCACGGCTTGCTCCAGGTTCCGCAACTGCACCGGGGTAAGTTCGCTGTCAAATATCACCAGGTCGGGCTGCAGTTCCGCAGCCAGGTGGTTCAATTCCTCCACCTTGCCCTTACCTATATATGTGGCTGCATTGGGCCGGTCCTGGACCTGCACCAGGGTGGCGATAACCTCGCCTCCGGCAGCCTCAGTCAGGCTTTTCAGTTCCTCCAGGGATGAGGCAAAGTCGGTGCTTGCCCCTTTTCTCAGTTTGACTCCTACCAGGATGGCTTTTTCGATTTTCAGGTTATTCAATCATGATCCTCCAGTCGCAGCATACTTTCTGTTTTCACGTTTTTTTGCGTTTGATTTGTTTGCCTGGCCGGCGCGCGGTCTCGTCTCGCACCAGGGCCTTCTGCGAAGTTCCGATGATATCCTTCCTTCCCGCAGCCTGCAGGGCCTGCCGCACCAACTTGGCATTGTTGCGGTTACGATATTGTAAAAGGGCCCGCTGCCATTTGCGCTCCTGTTCCTGGCGGGGTACATATACCGCTTCCCCATTATCCGGGTCGAGGCCGGTGTAGAACATACAGGTTGAAACCGTCATCGGGGTGGGGGTGAAATTCTGGACCTGTTCGGGATGGTACTGCAGTTGATCGCGAACAAATTCGGCCAGTTCCACCGTGGCCTTCAGGTCGGAGCCGGGATGGGCGGAGATGAAGTAAGGCACCAGGTACTGGTCTTTGCCCAATTCCTGGTTAACCTGTTTGAAAAGGCGGATAAACTTGACATATGCTTCTTGGCCGGGTTTATGCATCAGACGGGTCACCCTTGGGGCCACATGTTCAGGAGCGATCTTCAGTTGCCCGCTCACGTGGTATTGGCAGAGATCCCGCAGATAGCCGCTTTTGTCCAGGAGAACCAGGTCATAGCGTATGCCCGAACCTACGAATATATGTTTCAAGCCTTGGATTTTGCGGAGTTTGCTCCACAACCTGGTCGAGGAGCGCTGGTCAGTAACCAGGTTCTTACATTGTGCGGGATAGAGGCAGCTGGTGCGGCGGCATTGCCGACAGACTTCTGCCTCTCTGCCCTTCAGGCCGTACATATTCGCTGAGGCGGCGCCCACATCCGGTATGGTCCCTTTGAAATCCGGATGGCGGGTCAAGCCTTGGGCTTCAGCAAGCAATGAGCTTTGACTGCGGTTCTGGATGAATTTGCCCTGGTGCAGGCCCAGGGAGCAGAACGAACATCCCCCGAAGCAGCCCCGGTGAGTGACCAGGGAAAATTGCACTGGCTTTAACCCCGGCACCCCGCCCTGTGATAAATAGCTGGGATGGGACTGGCGGACGAAGGGCAGGGAATAGATCTCGTCCAGCTTATCGGTGGTAAGGGGCAGTGGCGGCGGATTCTGCACCACCCATGCTTTCTCATGTTTCTGTGCCAGGGTAAGGCCACAATAGGGGTTGATTTCATTGTGGATTATTCTGGTGGCTTGCGCAAAAGCCCGTTTGTCCTTAATGACCTCTTCGAATGCGGGCAGCTCCTGTGCTGCCGCTGGCAGGGTTTTACTCAGGTAACAGGTGCCCCGCAGATTGGTCAGGTAGGCGATGTCCTGTCCGGCTTTGATTCTGCGGGCTATCTCCCAGAGGGTGTGTTCCCCCATCCCATAAACGAGCAGGTCTGCCTGGCTGTCGACCAGTACTGACCGGCGCACCTGATCACTCCAGTAGTCGTAATGGGCCAGGCGGCTCAAGCTGTCCTCAACCCCGCCGATTACCACCGGAATCCCCGGGTATGCCCGGCGAATCAGGTTGGTGTATACCAGGGTGGCCCGGTCCGGCCGGAGCCCAGCCCGTCCTCCCGGTGAGTATGCATCTGTATGCCGCCGCTTCTTATCAGCCGTGAAATGGTTCACCATGCTATCCATGTTCCCGGCGGAGACAGCAAAAAATAACCGTGGCGCTCCCAGGCTGCGGATAGCTTCCAGGTTGCGCCAGTCCGGTTGAGCTATGATCCCCACCCGGAAACCTTTGTGTTCCAGGAACCTGCCCAGGATAGCCGCAGCCCAAGCCGGGTGGTCCACATAGGCATCCCCGCTTACCATGATGATATCCAGTTCATCCCAGCCCCTTTGGGCCATGTCTTCCCGGCTGACCGGTAAAAATTGCGTACCCGTGGCTGCTCTCCTCATCTTTAAATATTGTTCCTGTCTATGTGACATTATCCCATAAACAAGAACGATCACCAAACACCTGTTGCTCCCATCATATGGTCCTCCTAACCACCCGATATCGGCCGCAGTGTATACATTATCCGGCTTCTTTACATTTGGCATAGGGAGTCCATAATTAGTATTGATTAAACCGTTATCACGCTTGCTGGTTAGCGGTTTATTACTTTTTGGAAGGGTCGGGATCAGATTGATAAGTCAGATTCTGCGCTGGATTTTCGGGCAAAAGATGGAATCCAGCCGCATCCACGAGGAGAAGCTGAGCATCTTCTGGGGTATGCCCATTCTGTCAAGTGATGCGATCTCATCGGTAGCTTACGCGGTTGAAGAAATCCTCCTGGTTCTTATTCCGGTAATCGGCATAGCGTCATTCATCTGGATGCCGCGCATAGCCCTGGTCATCATAATGCTGCTGCTGGTGCTGACTTTTTCCTACCGGCAAGTCGTTGAAGCTTACCCCCGGGGCGGCGGAGCTTATATCGTTGCCAAAGAAAATTTGAATACCATGGCCGGCCTCACTGCCGGGGCTGCTCTGTCAATCGACTATACCCTTACAGTTGCCGTAAGTATCAGCGCCGCAGCTGCGGCTATAACGTCGGCTGTCCCCTCTCTCTATACCCATCAGGTAGCTATTGCCGTTTCATTGATCGCCCTCCTGATTATCGCCAATGTCCGCGGTTTGCGGGAATCCTCCCGGGTCTTCAGTTTTCCTACCTACGCCTTTATTTTAGCGGTTATAACCCTGGTGACGGTCGGTATTATCAAACATTTTACCGGCGCTGACTCCAATATACCTACTGCGGTTATGGAACCTGTTACGCTGGAGACCCAAGCAGTTACAATCATCTTGCTGCTCAGGGCCTTTTCATCCGGCTGCAGTGCCGTTACCGGGGTGGAAGCAGTCAGTGATGCGGTCCCCAACTTTAAGGAACCGGCTGCCCGCAATGCCAAAATCGTCTATGTTATGCTAGCGGTTTCCATTATGGTATGTTTCGGCGGGGTTGCATATCTGGCCCATCTCTATCAAATAGTTCCAAACCCTCGCCTGACGGTTATGGCTCAGATCACTCTCGATGTCTTCGGCAAGGGTGGAATGTTCTATTTCATACAGGCGATCACCGCGATTTTGCTGGCTATGGCTGCCAATACAGCTTTTGCCGGATTTCCCACCCTGTTGTCAGTCATCGCCCAGGACGGTTATGCGCCGCGCCAGATGGCCCTGCGGGGCCACCGGCTGAATTACAATAACGGTATAACAATTTTAGGGCTCCTAGCTATCTCCCTGGTATTAGCGTTTAAGGCCAGCACCCACCTGCTGATCAACCTCTACGCGGTTGGAGTCTTCACTTCTTTCACTTTAGCCCAGAGTGGTCTTTTGATCCGCTGGTTCAGGCAAAAGCCCCCCGGCTGGCATTACAAAGCTTTGATCAACGGACTCGGTGCGTTTACCACTTTTACGGCTGCGACAGTCATTGGCGTTACCAAGTTCATCGCCGGAGCCTGGATCGTATTTGTAGCCGTGCCAATACTGATCTGGCTGATGTTAAAGGTGAAACGGCATTACCAATCTGTGGCCGAACAATTGGACATTCCTAATGAGACCCTTAGCCAGATCCAGCTGGACGCAGCTTATTCCCATCACGTAATCGTGCCCATCGACAGTCTGAATGCCATGGTGGTAAAGGCCCTGCGCTATGCCCGTACCATGACTCCCAACGTCGAGGCTTTCCATATAGAGACCTATGAAGGCGAAGCCGACAAGCTGAAGAGAAAATGGGCAGCCCTGCATACCGACATCCGTTTGGTAGTCAAACAGTCCCCTTACCGGGAGGTAGTGGGCCCCCTTAAGGAATACATCGATTCCGAGGAACACGCTTCCCGCCCCGGGGATATCATCACTGTGCTCCTGCCCCAGTTCTTTGTGGCCAAATGGTGGCATATGATCCTGCACAACAATACCAGTCTCTTCATCGCCAATGCTTTGTTCAGCAAGCGTAATGTGGTAGTGTCCATCCTGCCCTTCTACCTGTCTGATGTGGTCCAGTACCGGCAGAAGATCCTCAGCAAATAATCGGAAACAGGGGATCAATCATTCTAGCAAATATTTTCTATGTGTTTGGCCAGCAGAAAAGTTATATTTAATAGGAGAAGGGATGAATTCCCGCATCCAATTTCGGGCGAAGGTGGTGATGAATAACACCTGTTGGTATTGTTAACAGTGACAGGCACATTATATATTGGGGAGGCGGTTATATGAGTAAAAAATTATTGACTCTGGTCCTGGCGGTCATTGCTGTGCTAACGTTCTCGGCATTCTTGGGCGGGTGCGAGAAGGCAGCCGAAAAGGCCACCGAAAAAGCGATAGAACAGTCCTCTGGCGGAGACGCAAAGGTTGATTTGGATAAAAACCAGGTAACAATCAAGACCGACCAGGGTACTACCACCGTGGGCGAAACCACCCAGTGGCCCAGCAAGATGCCCGCCGATGTACCCAAATTTAAATACGGCAAGATAACTGCTGTATCTGAGACCACGACTGCTGATAAAGGTGTAGCTGAGTTCATCGCCATCGAGGGAGTGGCCTTGGCCGACCTGACTAAATACACCAGCGAGCTGGAATCCGCCGGCTGGAAAATAGAAGCGACCACCACCATGACTGACGGTTACATGGTCAGTGCCGTCAAAGGCGAACAAAACCTGGTGGTGAGCTTCAGCAAGGGCGACAAGGACTTCAGCGGAGGCATCTATTACACCCAGAAAAAATAACCCCCCGTCCCAGTGACACATTGTCGCGGGGACGGAGTTGTTGACACATTATGTTCAGCGCGGATTTCACATAGATTTTCAGGCTTTCAAGACCACTCCGCGATTTAGACCGGTTATTCTGGCTATTTGTCTAACTGATAGATGATATTCCGTTTTCAGCATCCTCACATAGGTGTCCCTGATCTCACGGTTCATTTGGACCAAGTGGGCAGGAGATGCAATGTGACAAACCCTTAGGATGGTCGATTCGGCAACATGATCGGGAACCTGATGTTTTTCGTCCACATCAACATCAAGGCACCTATCATCCGTGACTTGCCGGCTGAATTCCAGCAGATTAGAGCCGGGATTCACAGAGTCTGGTTCGAAAAAACCAAGTCCAAAAGACCGATCAACTATTATCCCTGGTTCAGCATATTCTCGCACACTGGACCAGGGATATTCTTCTATATTTTGGCACAAACCTGCTTTAACAGGATTTTGATGAATATACCTCAACACGGTCAGAAAATAACTGTCGTCCTCAACTGCTTCACTTCTGAACCGGTCTTGAAAAAGATTGCCGATCCTATCATGTCTCTTGTTATACCAGTAAACATAACTTCCACAAATACGGCGCATGATTTGGGCAAGGGGTTCAGCTCCGACCCTC
>JAAZOA010000210.1 GCA_012798055.1 Syntrophomonadaceae bacterium
CGCCTGATAAGTTTCTCCATGCGCATGAGCGCCCACTTGTCCAGATCTCCCAGCTTATCATAAGCAACCGTATCAGTCTGCGGATCGAAATCGAAGATATTCCCCAGAATGAAGCGGCAGGTATTCCTGATCTTGCGATAGGCTTCACTGGACTGTTTGATGATATTCTTGGAAACACTGATATCATTGCGGTAATCAGCAGAAGCTACCCACAATCTCAGTATGTCTGCACCCATTTCATTGATCATGACCAGAGGGTCAATGACATTGCCAAGCGACTTTGACATCTTATAGCCTTTTTCATCCACCACGAAACCATGGGTCAAAACCTGGCGATAGGGTGCGACTCCCCTGACCGCTACCGACGTGGATAGTGACGAATTAAACCAGCCCCGGTGCTGATCACTGCCTTCCAGGTACATATCGGCTGGCCACCTAAGGTCAGGATGGTTTTCCAGTACGGCTATATGGCTGGAACCAGAATCGAACCAGACATCCATGATATCCGTTTCCTTGGTGAATTCTGCTCCTTTGCAGGATGGGCAGGTTAGGCCCGGCGGAACCAGTTCCTTGGCTTCCCGGGCAAACCATACATCTGACCCATGCTGGGCAAAAAGTTGGCTTATGTGGTCGATGGTTTCAGGAGTGATCACAGGATCCCCGCAGGAAACGCAGTAGAAGATCGGAATCGGAACACCCCAGGTTCGCTGGCGTGAGATGCACCAGTCACCCCGGTCCCGGACCATATTGAAAATTCTTTCCCGCCCCCACGATGGTATCCATTCCACACTGTCTATAGCTTCCAGTGCTTTTTCCCGAAAACCATCGATGGATGCAAACCACTGGTTGGTGGCTCTGTAAACGATGGGATTTTTGCAGCGCCAGCAATGCGGGTATTGATGGGTTATCTGGGCTGCCTTAAGAAGCTTACCGCGTTTTTCCAATTCGGCGATGATATCTTTGTTGGCATCATGCACATACAATCCCTGGAACTTCTCTGCTTCACCCGTAAACCGTCCCTGATCATCTACAGGCGAGATCACAGCCAAATCGTAGAGTTTGCCCACTTGAAAATCGTCTTCACCGTGCCCAGGCGCCGTATGGACCGCTCCTGTGCCTGCCTCAAGAGTCACATGCTCTCCGACGATGACCAGTGAATCCCGGTCAATGAAGGGATGTCGGCACATTACGAATTCCAGATCCTTCCCCTTATATTTGGCCTGGACCTCGTATTTCTCCCATCCCAGTTCAGCTGCGACTCTTTCCAGCAGACCTTCGGCGATGACATATCTTTCTCCGTTGACTGCGACCAGAACATAATCGAAATCAGGGTGCAGGGAAATGGCAGTATTGGCTGGCAGTGTCCAGGGAGTGGTGGTCCATATGATCACGAAAGCGTCTTCAGGAACCAGGTTCTTCCCGTCCTTCACCGGGAATTTAACATATATCGAAGGCGATACCTTGTCATGGTATTCGATTTCAGCTTCAGCAAGCGCAGTCTCACAGTCTGCACACCAATATACCGGTTTCATCCCCTTATAGATATAGCCCTTGTGGGCCATATCTCCGAAGACTCTGACCTGGCTGGCTTCGAATGCCGGGCTGAGGGTCAAGTACGGATGCTGCCAGTCGCCCCTGACTCCCAACCGTTGGAATTCATCCCGCTGGATCGCCATGTATTTCAAGGCATAATCACGGCAGTAATGCCTGAACTCGATCACGTCCGTTTTATGGCGGTCGATTCCGAGGCTCTTGATCGCTTGCTGTTCAATTGGTAGACCATGCGTGTCCCAACCCGGCACATAAGGGGAATCGTATCCAAGCATTGACCGTTGTTTGACTATGATGTCTTTCAAAACCTTATTTAAAGCATGGCCCATATGAATATCGCCATTGGCATAGGGCGGCCCATCATGCAGTATGAACTTGTCATTGCCCCGGTTCTTGGCCTGGACCTGTTGATATATGTCGATGTCCTGCCAATATTTCAAAATTTCCGGCTCCCGGGTCGGCAGATTGGCCCGCATGGGGAAATCAGTCTGCGGAAGATTAAGGGTCTGGTCGTATTTGCCTTTGGCCATAATAAAAACCACCTTATAAAGTTTTTTCATCGTAATATGCAGCGGCATATTTCTGCATCTAATAAAATACCTCCCGCCCGCGGAGACGAAAGGTGTTGCATGCCTCTAAAACGTATTTATTTTAGCACATAGGCACCCACAAAACAACTGTTGCACCCCGGAGCCTGGTGGCTCACCGGCAATAGATCACCTTTGTTTGTGTCTAATGAGCGATGGAGGGGTGATTCAATCGCTGATGCGTTTCTCGCACAAACCCGCGATTCTGCAGTCTTCGCAGTGCGGCCGGCGAGCCTTGCAGACCTGCCGGCCGTGATGGATGAGCAGGTGATGGGCCAGGCTCCAGTCCTGGCTGGGCAGCAGATCCTTCAAGGCTGATTCGGTTTTATGAGGATTTTTCTCTGCTACCAAACCTATGCGGTTGGCCACTCTTTGCACA
>JAAZOA010000211.1 GCA_012798055.1 Syntrophomonadaceae bacterium
AATAAGGCCTTTTGCATCCTGCACCTCCCCGGCGAGCCTGCGGGGCAGGTAAACCGGGCAGTTGCCCATGGATGGAGCCAGTTTTTGCGCCAGCTGGCTGCCTGAGCGGGTCAGGCACAGTAGGGCTGTCCCAGGATCAGGTCTTGTTTCTATAGCCATGGCTGAACTCCCGGTCATATAGTTTGGACTTGCCGGTATTGCTCAAGAAAGTGCCCACCAGGATCAGCGCGGTCTTGTTTATGCCTGCTTCCCTGGTCAAGGCCGCGATGGTGGCCAGGTCCCCCTGGACCACTCTTTCCTCGGGCCAGGAGGCTTTTTCCACCACCGCCGCCGGGGTTTCCGGGCGGTAGCCGCCCTCCAGCAGCTCTTCCACTACCCTTTCGATCAGGTCAGCGGAGAGGAAGATGGCCATAGAGGAACCATGGGACGCCAGGCGGCTCATGTTTTCAGCCGCCGGGACCGGGGTTCTGCCTTCCATGCGGGTAATTATCAGGGTCTGGGTCTGATCGGGCACAGTGTACTCCCGCTGCAGGGCTGCGGCTGCGGCCAGGAAGGAACTAACCCCCGGCACGATCTGGTAGGGGATGTTCATGCTGTCCAGGCGCTCCATCTGTTCTCCGATGGCCCCGTAGATGCTGGGATCCCCGGTGTGCAGGCGGACCACATTTTCTCCCTGCCGGTGGGCTGTCTCCATCAAGGCGATTATTTCCTCCAGATTGAGGTGGGCACTGTTGTAAAGCCTGGCCCCCGGGCGGGCGTATTCCAGCAGGGCCTCATTTACCAGGGAACCGGCATATATGACCATGTCCGCCTGCTGCAGGAGTTGATATCCTTTCAAGGTTATCAAGTCTTTGTCTCCCGGGCCCGCCCCCACAAACCAGATCATCGGCCTGCCCCTTTCGTCTTTTTCTTGATCAAAACACTCGACAAATAATCGGCTTCCAGTCCTGCCTGGGATGCAAGATCATCCGTGCAGGTCCCATCAGCGAATCCGCACCGGGACACCAAAAAGGCCTGCCGCGGGACAGGCTGTGATTCCAGCAGGCGATTGATTTGGCCGATATACCGGCCGGCCTTCATAACCACAATATTTTCGCAGTTCTCCAGGTGACTGCCCAGTTGGTCCAATTTCTCTTCCGCCGGCAGGATCAAAAGGCTCTCCTGGTTTTCCACCAGGGGCTGCTGGATCCAGGCTGAAATGGCATTAACGGAGCTGATCCCGGGGATGATTTCCACCCCAACCTCCGGGTCCAGTTCTCTGACCTCTTTCATCAAATAGGTAAAAGTACTGTAAAGGGTGGGATCCCCCAGGGTGATGAAGGCTGCGTCTTTCCCCTCATCCAATTTGGCCACCACCTGCAGGGCGGCTTCCCGCCAGTGGCGGGCCAGTTCCGCCTGATCCCTGGTCATGGGCAGGAGCAGGTCCACGGTATCCCATTCTTTATCGACGAGCTGCCTGACGATGGAAAAAGCCAGGCTGCGTTTCTCACTGCGGGAACGGGGGATGAACAGGATATCGATTTCCTCCAGGACTCGCTTCGCCTTTATGGTCAGCAGTTCCGGATCACCCGGGCCTACCCCAATACCCCAGAACCTACCTTTGGGCATTTGATCCGTCCCCTTTCTTTCCGCTGATTATGGTCACGGGATTTCTGGCCTGCCACATGATCGCCGCCGCTTTTTGGCTGCTCACTGCGATATTCACCTGCACCGCTTCCACCTCATATCCCCTGTTTTCCAAAGCTTCGAAGGCCTTAGCCGTGTTTTTCAGGCTGATAGCATTGATCACCATCCATCCCCCGGGCACCAATTTCCGGTCGCACAACTCGATGATTTCCGCCAGGCTGCCGCCGCTGCCGCCGATAAATATACGGTCGGCTGACGGCAAGGGATGGAGCGCTGTCGGTGCAGCGCCCTCCACCACCTGCAAATCTACTCCGAAGCGTTCCTGGTTCGCTGTTAGTAATTGCAGGGCCTGGGGGTCCCTTTCCACTGCGAACACCTGGGCCGAAGGAAAGAGCAGTTTGGCCTCTATGGAAATTGAGCCTGAACCCGCTCCCACATCATAGACCACCGCACCGGGAAAAAGCCGCAATTTTGCCAGGGCCAGAACCCTGATCTCATTCTTGGTCATCGGTACCCCGGCTGCACGAAGGAATTCTTCGTCCGGCAGCCCGGGCACGAAAAGTCGTTCTTTATTCATGAAACACCACCATCACGCAATTGCTAAGATCTTCCGGATGCTCTGCCAGCTCACTCAACCTGGCGCGGATGACTCTCTCCCCGGGGTAGGACAGGTCTTTACCGATAGCCGCCGGGCAATCCGGCAAGCCGGACTTGAGTAAATGGGAAGCTATCTCCTGGGGAGTCCATTCCCCTCCGGTCAGGAGGGCGGTTACACCCGGCTGGGCAAAACGGCGTTCGAATTCTTCACCCTCCCGGCCGTGCAGGCTTAAAATCTGCACCCCCTGCCAGGGCCTCTTGAGACGGGCAAACATCAATTGGACTGAACTGATGCCCGGGATCATTTCCAGTTGCTGCTGGTCCATGTTGGCTGCCAGATAAGCGGCTATGCTGTAAAGTCCGGGATCGCCTGATGCCAGGACCACCACCTTTTGCTGGCCGCGCCTGGATTCGATGAATTCCAGCACCGCGGGCAAATCGGAACCGATGGCGAATTGTTCCTGGTGCGGGCCGGCCAACTGCGCGAGCTGGCGCTTCCCCCCCACCAGGACCTCGGCTTCACTGATAATTTCCAGGGCTATAGGGGTGACATAACGGCCATCACCGGGACCGGTGCCCACTATCTTTACGGTATTCTCCAACCCAGCTCCCTCCCCAAGCGGACCGCAGACTCATCCCTGGCCAGGATGGTCCCGTCCAGGGCATACAAGACGGTACCGATAGTTATCTCTTCCCCGACCAGCTGCCTGCACCGCGAACTCACGGCCACGGCTATTGACTTGTATACCTGCTCCAGGCCGCACTCCCGCAGCAAGGGGATAGATTCGTCCATGGTATTCAGGCTCATGATCTTGTTGATCAATTCAACCGATCCTCCGCTCTGCGCCGCGTGAGCCGCCAGTATCTCCCGGCGGGCGTCTGCCACTTTGCTGTGGGTATTGAAAATCCCCCCCGCCACCTTGACCAGTTTGCCGATATGGCCGAACATCAGAATGCCCTTGACTCCCCGAGCAGCGCTAGCTTCCAACATGGGACCTATGAAATTGCTGGTCTGGACCACTGCTTCCGCTGTTATCCCGCTTTGCTGGGCCAACC
>JAAZOA010000212.1 GCA_012798055.1 Syntrophomonadaceae bacterium
AGGACCGGGCAGTAGTGGTCAACGCCACCAGTTGCCTGGAGGTCTCAACCTTCATGTATCCATATACCGCCTACATGGACAGCTATATCCATTCAGCTTTCGAAAATTCCGCCGCTACTTGTTCCGGGGTGGAAGCGGCTTACAATGCCTTGAAGCGCCGCGGCAAGGTGGAGGGCAACGTCAAGTTCATCACCTTTGCAGGTGACGGGGGAACTTATGATATAGGTTTTCAATCCCTATCCGGGGCCATGGAGCGCGGTCATGACATGGTATACGTCTGCTATGACAACGAAGCTTACATGAATACCGGGATCCAGCGCTCATCATCGACCCCGATTTTTACCCGCACCACGACGACGCCGGTAGGTTCGGTGGTCAAGGGCAAAAAACAGAACAAAAAGGACCTGGCTGAGATCCTGGTGGCCCACAACATCCCATATGTGGCCCAGACTGCACCCCTGGGAAATTTCAAGGACCTGCACACCAAAGCCTATAATGCAATCTACACCGAGGGACCGTGCTTCCTGAACGTATTGGCACCCTGTCCGCGGGGATGGGACTACCCCATGGCCCAGCTGGCCCAGATCACCAGGTTGGCGGTGGATACCTGTGTCTGGCCCCTTTTTGAAGTGGTGGAGGGGGTTTGGCGCCTCAGCTACGCCCCGAAGAAAAAGCTGCCGGTGGCAGATTTCCTGCGCCCCCAGGGCAGGTTCCGGCACATGTTCGAAAGCGGCAATGAGTGGATGATCGAAGCAGCCCAAGCATTTGTGGATCAGAAATGGGATCGCTTGCTGGAACGCACCGGCGCTTGATCCGGAAGTGAGACAGGAGAACAAATCCTTAAAATGTGTTATGATCACTCTAAACAAGGAGGTTTTGCTTGTGGATGAGACTATTTTCAGCAATGAGGTCATCCTTGCTTGGCTTAAGTATTTTTCCGACCATGTGGACGTCAATCTCGCCACCTTGAAGATGCTCGATATCACCGGCAGGAATAAGAATTTGATCCCGGCAGTGATGAGCAACCGGGCAGTGCTGGTCTTCACGGATGCGGGTCACCCCGACATCTTCTACGATATGTGGAGTGCCGACCTGGGGGACTGTGTTATATGGTATAACGAGGGCTCCGACCCATCAGGCCCCATGAAGCATGACAAGGTAGCCGACATGATCAATCGCGGCATCAATGCCTCTGCCGCCATGCTGATCCTGAATCCCGGTGCGGTCACCAATTACCAGGTGGGGATCGAGAACAGCCGTTTTTCACCGGGTTCGGTACAGTATGTGTGCCGCGAGGTGCGGGCCGTAATAATGAACAAGCTCAACCTGGGTGACCAGGACAACATTTGCGTCATCTCCGGGGAGAGCATTGCGGTAGAGGCCGCCATGATAGCTGCGGAAGGCAGTGTCATCGCGGTGGAATATGACCGCCGGGACCGGACCACCATGCAATGCAACATAGACAAATTCGGCCTCAACAATGTGATAATAGTGGAGTCTCTGGAAGGCGGTATCCTGGATGGTCTGCCGGTGCCAAACATAGCTTTTATAGTCGGTTCCTCCCGGATTGACCGGGAAATAAAGAGCCTTTTGGCCGTCAATCCCAGCATGAATTTCGTGGTCTACACCCTGGACTTCGAAGTCCTGACCAGCCTTCCCGCTTTGATAAGGGAAAACGGACTGCAGCGCACGGAAGCCATCCGGGTGGAAGTGTCCAGGGTCAACAGCAAGAACCTGATGGAGCCGTTTCCATCGCCCTGGCTGGTCTCAGCCCGCAGGGCGGCGGAATAACCTTAGGGTCAGATACTATAGTTCGAATGTAGACGGTGGCTTGTCAAATGGTCTCAAACATTCTGTTTACAAGTGCAGGCTGATAGATTAGTATATTGGTTAAGTGAATATTGAAAAGTTGCTGATACCCTCACGGGTCAAGGGCAATTAGGTGCAAAACCTAAACGGTCCCGCCACTGTGACCAGGATAACTCCGGAATTCCTGGGAGTCAGAAAACCTTGCGGCAGCTTTTATGCAAAACCCCTCGCGGAAGGCTGGTTTTCATTGACAGACGAAATGAAAAACCAAAGCTTCCACAAGATGGAAGCTTTTTTATTTGTTGCCATGGGCGGCAGTGACTGCAGCCTGCCGCGACTATGATTTCGTTTTGATGGGCTTGTACCGAAAACAGGGAAGGGACGCGGGCATATTTGACCGAGATGCGCTGGGGCTATTCCACCGGGACCTGTGCGGCTGCTGCCAGTAAAGCAGCCCTGGTGAGACTTTTGACTGATAAAGGGTTGAATCAGGTGAGCGTTCTCTTGCCAGGGGGAACCCGGGCGGAAATACCTGTGGCCAGAAGCTGGAAATGCCGGGAGGGTGCGGCGGCTGAGGTAGTCAAGGACGGCGGTGACGACCCGGATGTTACCAACGGATTGGTGATCGCAGCCCTGGTGAGATTGCTGGACAGTTCGGAAGTAGTCATCGACGGGGGAAAAGGCGTAGGCAAGGTTACCAAACCCGGTCTGGCCGTCTCCGTTGGAAAACCAGCCATAAATCCGGTTCCCCTGGAGATGATCGTAAATGCGGTCCGGGAGATTTTGCCCCCCGGTAAGGGATCTTACATAACCATATCTGTCCCCGAAGGCGAAAGAGCAGCCCTGAAGACCATGAATCCCCGCCTGGGCATAGTGGGCGGGATCTCCATCCTTGGTACCTCGGGACTGGTGAGACCCATGTCCCAGGAAGCTTACCTGGACTCCCTCATCCCGCAAATAGACCAGGCCATCGCCCTGGGGCACCGGATCATTGTCCTCACACCTGGTGGAATGGGGGCC
>JAAZOA010000213.1 GCA_012798055.1 Syntrophomonadaceae bacterium
GGCCCTTCTGGCTGACGAAACCCAGCTGGGCGGAGGGCTCGATGATGCCCACGATGAGCCGGTTGTCCCGGATCATATCTTCCAGCCAGCCCAGCTGGTCGGGATGGCCGGGCAGGTCGTTGCCCGCAAAGATCAGGTATTTGATCCTATTCTGGGACACCATCCTGGCGATTTCGGCCTGGTATGCATGGTTGGACCCGGTATTGCTGCCGGGGCGCAGTACGATATCGAACCCCTGGGACTGCAAGCGGGTGATAAGGGCCTGATCAAAACCCAGCCGCGCATCCAGGTCTTTGCTGACCTGTTTGGTGGCACTGGCCAGGTAATTCTCCACATTGATAGGGTTCAGCTGGGCATTGATGATGAAAAAATACCTGTCTTCGGCCGAGAACCTGAACAGTTCATGGGGCAGGAAACGGGCCCCCAACCGCTCGTCCAAGAACTTGGCCACCGCCGGATCGGTGGTCACGGCCGCCAGGTTGGATGGAGCTATGTAGTTGGAGCCCACCGCTTGCTGTATGGCCTGCCAGATCTCCGGCTGCATGGCCCGGGTCTGAGCGGAAATTTCCCCAAAAGAAGCGATATAGAGGTCGCCCCGGTAGGCCAGGTCCCGGAGGGTCACTTCATTGAGGGCCACGGTGTGCACTCCCGCCGCTTTCAGGCGCGCCAAGACGCTGTCCATGTTCATATTGGCGGTATCGGCAGTCTTGGCGAATTCCTTGTAATCCACGGTTGTAAGCACAGTCCGGTTTTTAGCCTCATTGTCCATGCGCAAACTGATGCCGGTGTCGGCCAGGATCAGGGTGATGATGAGCAGTATCCACAGCAGGCGGCTGCCCTTGCTAATCAGTCGTTTCGGCATAATGCATTTACTCCTTCATTGAGAAATAATAGAACTGCACCTGGCAGGTTCGATTACCTGGCTGAGCACTAATCACCTTTCACTAGAATACTATAACGGATGTTGCTGAAATACGAAATCCCCAGGTAGACGGCCCCGCTGAGGAGGAGCGGCAGAAGAAAGGTGGATCTGCCGTCCAGGTGGAGGAAGCGCCCGCCCATGATGACCAGGACCATACCCGCCACCGGCAGCATCAGCTGCAAAGCGAAAACACAGAGCTTCCGGTCCAGGAATGCACCAAGCTCCCGGTGCAGGAGCACTGCCAGAATGATCGCATACAGCAGCAAGCAGGCCGAGGTGGATACGGATATGCCCACGATCCCTGCACTGCGGAACAGGAACAGGTCCAGTACCACCTTCAGGGCCAGGCAGATCAGGCTGGTGCGCATGGGGACGATAAAACGTTTCAGGGCATAATAGACCCGGTTGAATATTTCCTGGCAGGCGTAACCAGCCACGGCCAGGCTGTAACCCAGGAAGGCCATGGCGGTGATGGCGGTGGACCGGTCGGTGAACGCGCCCCGCTGATAGACCAGGGCGATCAGTTCCCGGTTATAGAAAATCACCAGGACCAGGTAGGGCAGGAGGATGAAAAGCAGGATCTTGAAGATATTGCCCAGCAGGGCCCGGATCTTTTCCTTGTCTCCATCCAGGCAATACTGGGAGAGGCGGGGGAAGACCACCGTGGACATGGCCACGATAAATATGCTGGTCACAGTCACAAACAGATTGCTGCCGAAAGCCAGGGCCGAGGTGATGCCCGGTTCCAAATGGGTGGCGAAGGAACGGTCGATGATCAGGCACAACTGCAGGAGTGAATTCCCCAGCAGGATAGGCCCCAGTTGCTTGAACATGGAAACGGTATAGGGGTCGCCGAAATCGATCCGCCAGAAGAAGCGGTATTTTTCTTTGATCAGCACCGGGATCTGGATCAGGAACTGCAGCAGCCAGCCGATGGTGGTCACATAACCCAGCAGGATTATGTCCTCCCCCCGCCACAGGAGGGCGGCTATTA
>JAAZOA010000214.1 GCA_012798055.1 Syntrophomonadaceae bacterium
ACATAGTCTAAGTATTCGTTGCCATCAACATCATAGAGCTTCGACCCCTTTGTCCGGCTAATTACTATCGGATTGAGGCCGACCGATCTAAAGGCGCGCACCGGGCTGTTTACACCTCCCGGCATATACTGCTGGGCCAGGCTGAACAACTCATCCGACTTCCTGGTCTCCACATCGAGCACCTCCTATATGTATATTGGGGAACTGTGGCTATAGTTCAACGTACTGTACACTGACTTTTTTTAGCTCCTGCAGGCTCGCGATCACTGCGTAATCGGACAGCCCGCTCCGCAGGGATATCTGGCTGATCAGTGCTTCCAGTTCTGCAGCACTGCGGGCATGAACCATGGTGAACAGGTTGTATCCGAAATCTTCTGGTACCTGGCGCAAGTAGCAATGACTGATCTCCTTGAATGCGGCCATAATCTCTCCCGCTTGGTCAGCCTGTTCCGGTTTCGCCCGCCAGGCTACCATGGCATTAGCGGTGTAACCAGCCTGATGGTGGCGCAGCACCGCCCCCCATCTGCGTAGCTGACCGTTTGTGCGCATAGCCTCGATCCGAGCGACTATATCTGATTCGGTGATGCCAAGTTGTTGGGCTAGCCGGACAAATGGCCTTGTCTCCAAAGGAATATCGCTTTGCAGCAACCTGATTATCTCCCGGTCGATATTGTCAAGCTTCATGACCAGACCCCACTTCGAAAGAAACCTTGATTTTATAAACTTTCTGGGTTGGCATGCTGGTTATGGGCAAGCCTATGGCTTTTTCCAGTTCGGCCAGTATGCTGGCTGCTTTTTCAGGAGAAGCGGCAGTCAACGTGAACCACATATTGTACTCGTGATCACGCAGATAATTGTGAGTGACCCCCGGAAGGCGGTTGATAAGCTGCCCCACCTCGGCAATACGGTCGCTCGGCACCTCTATCGCACACAGGGTGGAATAATACCCCATCCGGCCTGAATCAAAAATCCCGCCTATGCGCCTGATCAAACCGCTGGCCTTCATTGCGGCGATCCGTTCCAAAACATCAGCTTCGCTGATCCCCATCTGCCCCGCGATGGCCAGGAACGGTCGCTCTTCCAAGGGAAATTCATTCTGCAATATATCCAGGATCTTGCCGTCGATTTGGTCCTTAACTGTCAATGTTTGCTTCCCCCCGGGGATGATAAAGGCACCAGTTGTCCTCGGCCATATAGTCCCCATTGTAGTAGTTAGCCCGGGCCCGGCATCCCCCGCAACGGCTTTTGAAGTCGCAAATGCCGCATTTGCCCCCGTATTCCATAGTACGCAGCCTCTTAAGGGTTTCATCGTCATGCCAGATAACATCGAACGGAATCTCCTTGACATTGCCAAGGGGCATCTCCAGATAAGCACAGGGCTGCACATCTCCCACTGGACTGATGATGCAATAACTTATACCCGCCAGGCAGCCTTTGGAAAAGCGCAGGGGTACGCCTTTTTTGTCCGCGACCCTTATGAACTGAGGGGCACAGGTGGGCTTTATCTCGATCGGCACATGCTTCTGTTTTTCCATCAAGCGCGCCAATGTTTTTTCGTACTCAACCACCCGCAAGGCTTCATCTTCAATATTTACGGCTCTGCCGGTGGGAACCAGGAAGAAAATGTGGTGGCCCATCGCGCCGATCTCTACCGCAAAATCCGTAATTGCCTCAAGTTCGGCCACGTTCCAATCCATTACCGTGGTATGGATTTGAAAAGGCAGTCCGATAGCCTTCAGGTTTTTCATGCCGGCAACGGTTAGTTCATAGGCGTTGGCGAGTTTACGGAAGGCATCGTTTTTGCACGGGTCCAGGCTGTCCAGGC
>JAAZOA010000215.1 GCA_012798055.1 Syntrophomonadaceae bacterium
ACCTTGACCGCGTCGGCAGAGGCAATCGCTGCGGCCATCTGCGGAGTCAATTCCCCCAGATATGCATGGGCGGCTAAAATCGCCACCGAACCCACTACCAAATCGACTTTCGCAACGGTTCGGACTATGGCGTTTTCGCCGCTGGCTCCCTCATTGGCACCGGCCTTCAACATCAGGGAGGAGGCGACAGCATTGGTGCCCAGGCCGATGATGTAGCATTTGTTGCCCATCTCCTGGCGCAGTCTCTCTACGATTATTCTGCCGATCCCGCCGCCCTGGGCATCTATCACGGCTATTCGCATCCTGTCACCCTCAATCCTTTCTGGCCTCCGGTTTATCTCACGGTATATTTTCCTCGTCTCCGCACGCAGCTAGATAATAAATCCCCCGTTAGGGCTTAAAACCTGGCCGGTCAAAAAATCAGCTTTGTCCGAGGCCAGGTAGAGGACAGCATGAGCTATCTCAAAGGGATTACCGAAGCGCATCAGGGGAGTATCTTCCAGTAGCCGGTGGATGTCAGCCTCTTCCAGGCCGGCATTCATTTCGGTGGCGATGATGCCTGGCGCCACGCAGTTGACCTGGATATTGGATGGCCCCATTTCGCGGGCCAGGGCCTTGGTAAATCCAATTACTGCAGCCTTGGCGGTCGAGTAGTGAACCTCACAAGAAGCGCCGGTGATGCCCCAAATAGAGGAGATATTGATGATCTTACCTTTCTTCTTGCTTATCATGTGGGGCAGAACGCATTGGCAGCAATGAAATATACCTTTGACATGCACGTTCAGCATGCGGTCCCATTCGGCCTCGGTGATTTCAGTGAATAGTTTTTGCTGGGCGATGCCGGCATTATTGACCAGGATGTCGATTATCCCATAACGGTCCATGGCCGCATTCACCATGGCTTCTACCTGGTCCCGGCAGGAAATATCTGCTTGATAGGCCATGACCGAATAACCCTCTTCCCTGAGACGTTTTACCAGAGAATCGGCTTCCCGGCCGGAGTGGAGATAGTTGATAATCACATTGCAGTTATTCTGGGCAAATAGTTCAGCTGTAGCCCTGCCGATGCCTTTACTGGCCCCTGTGATCAAAACCGTTTTATGCATACATTCACCTTTTCCTCTTTTTATGCCGGCAATCAGCCAGCTTAGTCCCGGATGTCCTGGATAAGGCCGAGTCTCACCGCAATCCAACAATCGTGTCTATTATAATTTATGGGATGAAGCGACTGCAATTGGAAATAGAGATCCTAGACACGACCAGTGCTTGATTAATCCCATGCCACTTATTATATACCTTCAAAAACAGATTGCCATTATGTCATAATAAACCTGAGGAGGGCTTTTAATGGCCATCGACCTGGAAAAGATCGAACTGCTTAAGGAGCGCGCGGATGTAACCTACGAAGAAGCCAGGGATGCGCTGGAAAAGTGCAACGGCAGCCTGGTAGAAGCCATAATCTATTTAGAGAAGAGCGGTAAGATAAAACCGCCTCCTCGTGAAACCCAGACCGCCACCGGATTCTGGGCTACCCTCAACAAATACATCAAAATCGGCAATGAAACCCGTCTGGTCGTTAGCAAGGATGGGCGAGTCGTAACCGATTTATCCCTGATCATTGTCCTGCTGCTTACCATCATCCTGCCTCCGTTGGTCCTGGTGCTGTTTCTGTTAGCCATATTCTCAGGCCACAATATCAGGCTGGAAAAACCTGGTTCAGCTGAGATGCCGATAAATAAAACCTTCGAGGATATGACCAGTGCTGCCAGCAAAGTTACCGAGCAAGTGAAGGACGCTCTAAATAAAAAATAATCCTTGAGCCGAAGTTTATGAAGATGAACAAATGCCGCCTGACTGGCGGCATTTATTATCTACAAGCACTGTGATTCCAGAAGTCCTACTATCCACCCGAATACTTGACAAGAGTTATATATACGATCCAGGCTGATGCCAGGCCAAACACCAGCCAGATGAAGCTAGTATGATCGAAGATGAAAGCGGGGAAATAGGCACCTACCAGCAATCCGAAGCAGAACACCGCGACTTTTAGCATCCCAAAGTCCCATATGTTATATTGTTTAGTGACTGTAAGGAAACCGCGGATCAATTTAACCATTTATCGTCCCCACTCTTTCGCCAATGTGACCGCAAATATGCGTCAAGCATATCAAGGAAATGATTTCCCAGCTATGATTTTTTTCAATACTTTGTTAATATGCTATGCAAGAGGCCTGATAAAAAAGACCCGAATGGGAAGGAGATATACATGGAGATTAAACCGATCAAGAAGAAACTTAAACTTTATGGATTCAATAATCTAACCAAGACCTTAAGTTTCAATCTCTATGATATCTGCTACGCGCTCAAGCCGGAGCATAGCCAGGAATATATACAATATATTGACGAAGAATACAATGCAGAGCGCTTGACCAAGATCCTGCTGCATGTTTCCAAAATAATCGGAGCCAACATATTGAACATCGCCATGCAGGATTATGATCCCCAGGGAGCGAGTGTAACCATACTGATCTCTGAAAGCGAAAACCGCACCGAAAGCTGCGGCGAACTCCAGAAGGAATCACCTGGTCCTTTGCCCGAGGCAGTGGTCGCCCACCTGGACAAAAGCCATATCACGGTCCACACCTACCCGGAAAATCATCCTGACCGCGGCATCAGCACCTTCAGGGCGGATATAGACATCTCGACCTGCGGGGAAATCTCGCCTTTGAAAGCACTCAACTACCTGATCCACAGTTTCAATCCAGATATCAGCATAATTGACTATAGAGTGAGGGGTTTCACCCGGGATATGGAAGGTAAAAAATATTTTATCGACCATAAGATAAATTCCATCCAAAATTATATATCCGCTAAAACCCGCGCTCTCTACCACATGATCGATGTGAATGTCTACCAGGACAATATTTTCCACACCAAAATGCTGCTGAAGGAATTCGACCTTGATAACTACCTGTTTGGAACCGCCAAACAAGATCTCAAGCCCCGGGAGAAAGTCAAGATAAAAAAACAGATCAAAAGGGAGATGACAGAAATCTATACCGGGCGCAACATATCCAATCTGTGAAAACCATATCCTGGTGGGTCTAATTCTCTCTATTGCACGAACCTTGTTCGTAGAAATCCAGATAGGAATATTTTTTGCCCCCCTGCTGCCATCCCAATACGCAGTCCAGGTTCACATTGCGGGCTGCCCTCATGATCATCTGGTCTACATGGGGAAATTTCTGCTTAAGCTCGGCAATCAGCTCTTTGACCGCATAGCGCTGATTGCCGGTTCTTTCCGCTGCCACCCGGCAGGCACAATTCAGGGCTTGAATTCCGTATTCGGCCATGAACTTCTCTATAGCTTGTTCCTCAACATAATATAGGGGGCGGATAAGCTCCATTCCCGGAAAATTGGCAGATTTCAATTTGGGCAGCATGGTCTTGAAAGTGCCCGCATAGAACATATTGAGCATCGTGGTCTCGATCACGTCATTAAAATGATGGCCCAGGGCCAGTTTGTTACAGCCGAGTTGCTGGGCTTGGGCATAAAGCGCCCCCCGCCTCATCTTGGCACACATATAACACGGATAGTCTGCTGCTATGTTGTCGACTATCCTGAATATCTGGGACTCGAATATTTTCAGGGGTATACCGAGTTGCTGGCAGTTGGCGAGCAGGGCCTGGCGGTTGGTTTCGTGATAACCGGGATCCATCGCGATAAACTGCAGCTCGAAGTTGCGGTGTCCATGGGCATACAGTTCCTGGAACAGCTTGGCCATCATGGTGCTGTCCTTGCCCCCGGATATGGCCACCGCAATCCTGTCCCCTTCCCGAATAAGCTCGAAATCCCTGATGGCTGCTGTGAACTTCGTCCACAGCTTCTTTCTGTACTTGGTTATTATGGCCCGTTCGATATTCTGCAAAGGTAATGTTGCTGCTGATTCCATGGGAGTAATCTTCCCTCGTTTCCTGGTGATTTTACGCTTTTCCCGCTATTCGCGCGATTTGAACTTTTGGTGCAATTCCTCAAACCTCATCCTGGCATACTTAAAGACATCTACCAACCAGACCCCCGCCATCACCAGCCAGGGAAACCATTGCTGCCGCAGCGACCATATGATCCAACCTGCGATGATGACCACCAATGATCCTGCCGCCCATATGATCCAGTCCGAGACGTATCCCGTGGCCAGGACCATACCCGGATCAAGGTTTAGGACAGTCTCCCGCAGGCATATGTATTCTAGTCCAACCAGAAGTAATAGGAGTCGAGTAGATATGAACGGTCATATTTGATGGCTAAACGCTTCAAAAATTCCTTGATCTGCCTGGACCCAGCCTGACCCTGCTGGTAGAGCTGGGATTTTGCTTGCCAGCTTTTCTTCTCTTTATCACTGGCTATATCTTTAAAATAACCCCACACGTGTTGGGCGGCATTCCAGGCCTGCCCTTTACTGGGGTTTTGGGCCAGGGCATCTTCCAACTGCAGGTAAAAGGCTCTGCCATCCAACGGCAGCTGCGGATTCAAGGTCTTGCCGATAGTCTGATAGTGGAGCTGGGAGTGTTCCATGACCAGGTACTTATACCGGGCCCATTCCTCTTCCAGCATCCGCCGGGGCGGATCTGGATCCACTGCCAACATGCACTTGATGGCAGACAGGTCTTTATCCTTCACTTCCAGCATTATGTCCAGTGGCCGGTACGGTAAATCTCGATAGAACTCCAGGAAGGGTTCCAGCTTGATAGAAGAGGAGTGTGCTCCCGCCCTCAATCCTGGCTCCTGTTGGGAATAGTGGATCTTCTGCACCCCGTCCCTATCTTTCCATGTCGATTGGCAGAGATCGATCCATTCCCTGACGCTTCGCTTATCCCGAGGCCGTCGGCAACTGTGATGGAAAACATCGAATACCACAGGCATTTCCAAGCACCGAGCCAGCTCAACTACCTGAGCTATATCGAATTTTTCGTCGTTTTCGATAACCAACCTCCGGCGAACCCCTTCAGGCAGTCTGGCATAATTGGTCCTGAATCTGGCCGCCGCCTCACCGTGATCACCATAATGACCGCCTACGTGTAGAATGACTTTATGTTGGCTCGGAAGACCCAATGCATCCAAAAAACGCGTATGATATTCAAGATCGCCAACCGACCTGGCAACGATATCCCCATCCGGGGAATTCAAGACCGTATACTGTCCAGGATGCATGGATACCCGCATCCCGGCCAGGTTTATTTTCTCGCCCAACGCCTCCAGAGCTGCAGCGTGGGTTGCCCACCAGGGATTACGATTTACAGGATGAGACCCGAACGGAATTACATCCGAACTAATGCGAAACAAGCTGATTTTGCGTTTGATATTGTAGTCCAGAATCCGCGATAGGTTAAAGAGATTAATCCCAATAAGTCGGTCTAAATTTTCGGGGCTGGCATTTTTCAACGTACAGCCCCTCATTTTGCTGCCAGTCAAACCCAGGGCAATACAGGCGTAACCTATGGACATCCTGCATACCTCCTCCTTATCACCATTCATG
>JAAZOA010000216.1 GCA_012798055.1 Syntrophomonadaceae bacterium
AAATGTCAAAGACTTTCAGGCCTTGGATTCTTAAAGTTTCCGCGTGTTTCTGAAAAAACAGCTGGCCTTGGATTCCAGCTGGTGCACGCAAAAAAGAAACCGGCCGGTTGTCCAGTTGGGGCAGGATCCATCTGGCTGCTCGCTGGTAGTAATCTGCCAGGTCTGCTTTGCGCAAGCCGGTGCTTGGGTCGATCACCCTTGTGGGATTGCTGATGGTCAAGCCAAGGTATTCCGATGCTACAAGTCCTGATTGGTAAGGTGGAGGTTGCGGGTCTTTGCTTTGCAGCCCGGTTACGTTGAGGGCGGTTTCCCGGACAATATCTTTGGTTGGCTTGTCGTCCCTAAGTCCTCTAAACACCGGGTGCCTGACTTTCCCGTCTTTGGTCCACCCCGAAAAGGCTATCTCCGCAGCCAGCTCAGGCTTCACCCACCGGGCTTCTATATTAGGCGGGTCATAGAGCGGGCTACTGTCCATACTCAAGGAATCGAGTCTCTGTTTCAATTTCGCTTCGGTAAGGTTATCAAACCCTGTTCCGACCCGTCCCGCATAACGCAGGCGACCAAATTCATCGAAAAAACCCAGGAGCATGGCTTTTAGCCTTTCTTTCCTGGCTTTCGATTCGGTATAACCAACCAGGACGAATTCCTGCTGTTTAGTGCATTTCAATTTTATCCAACTGCGGGTCCGTCCTGATACATAGGCAGAATCTTTGTTCTTGCCCATAATGCCTTCCATTCCCAGTCGGCACGCACTAGCATAGATATTTCGTCCTGGAGCGTTGAAATCCTCACTGAATCTGATCTGCTCGGTTGCTGACCGGCCGACAATCTGAGCAAGAAGTACGCGCCTGTCTACCAATTTCGTCTCCCGGAGATCAAAGCCGGCATAGAATGGCAGATCAAATACATAGTAATGAATGGCCTCCATGCGGGATGAATCGAAAGCCGCCTGCAGAGCGCCGAAATCTGGGAGCCCGTTCCCTCCAAAAATTACGAGTTCACCATCCAACCAGCCCGAATCTATACCAAGAGCTCCAATAGCTGGGACGAGGTCTTTAAGTTTTGAGGTCCAGTCCTGGCCATTGCGGGTAAATAGTTTTACTTCCGGACCTTCGATCCTAGCGAGGATTCGATATCCATCTAATTTGATTTCGTAGATCCAGTCAGCATTGGCAGGTACCTTGTCAACCAGAGTAGCCAGCTGAGGGGATAAGACGGCAGGCAGCGGGCTTGGTTTTGCCCCCTCTGGCAAAGTCAAAATTTTTTTGCCTGCGGCCATGCCTTTCCGCCTGGAAGGGGAAACATCAGAGTCTGTTTCGGGCCTGGCAAAAGCATCCCGTTCCTTGACCAGTAGCCAGGAATCCTTTTTATCTCCAGATTTCTTTTTCATACGAACCAGAGCCCACGATCCCCGGAGTTTCTGGCCGTGGAGCCGGAACTTCAAATTCCCTGCACTAAGTCCAGCCTGGGGATCACCCAGCGGTTCCCAGTTTCCCCGGTCCCATATTATCACCGCACCCGCCCCATATTGCTTAGGGGGTATCTCGCCCTCGAAGTCAGAATATGCCAGGGGGTGATCCTCGACCGGCACTGCCAGTCTCTTGTGGGTGGGATCCAGACTAGGCCCTTTGGGAACCGCCCAGCTTTTCAAGACACCCTGCAGTTCAAGGCGCAAATCATAGTGAGGATGGCGTGCTAAATGTTTGTGCACTACAAAAGTCAGGAATGATTTTTCTGCAGCCAGGTCAGCTCCCGGTTCAGGCGAGACCCCGAAGTCTCGTTTCTCTTTGTATTCGGATAGCGGATCGTCGGTCTTTTTCATGAGCGCAAATGCCGCCTTCTTTAGTCATACGAATAATTGATCAGCCTATCGGGCTTTGTCGGCGGTCCTGCCGTTTTCTGCGCCGGATGGTTTCCCTTTCCTATCCGAGATTTTTCGCTGCAGGCTCCGGCGGAGCAGATCGGTCAGATCGATGACTTCAGCACCGGCAGTCCCGGCTTCGACCTCAGGACTTACAACGGTTTCGATGCGGCCCAACTTCACTTTTTCTTGTACCAGGGCCATAACCTTATCTGTAAATGAATCCTTGTATTTGTCTGGATTCCATTCTTCGGCCATGGCCTCGACTAGTTGCCGGGCTATGGACAATTCACGATCATCTAATCCGGATTCACCTGCCGCAGGCAGTTCCAGCTCACTAGCGGGACGCAACTGATGGGGCCAGC
>JAAZOA010000217.1 GCA_012798055.1 Syntrophomonadaceae bacterium
GGCACCCGCCGTGGAGAGCTAGCCCACATGGGCAACGGCTCTGGTGATACTGTAGAGCTGGAATTCCTGATTCCGGCCCGGGGCCTCATCGGATATAGATCCGAATTCCTGACTGATACCCGCGGCAACGGAGTGATGAACAATATTTTTGACTCCTATCATCCCTTCAAGGGTGAAATCGCATTCCGTACCAGAGGCTCTTTGGTGGCTACGGAAAGTGGTATAGCGGTAGCCTATGGTTTGTATGGCGTGCAGGAGAGAGGCACCCTTTTTATCGGTCCGGGAGTGGAGGTTTATGAGGGTATGGTTGTGGGCGAGAACTCCCGCAGCATGGACATAGTAGTAAATGTATGCAAAAAGAAGCAGCTGACGAATATGCGCGCATCAGGTGCCGATGATTCCTTGCGCTTGACTCCTCCCTTGCAGATGTCCCTGGAAAAATGTATGGAGTTCATAAATGATGATGAACTCCTCGAAGTCACGCCCAAGTCACTCCGACTCAGAAAAATGCTGCTCAATAAAGATGATCGGGCCAAAGCAGAAAAAAATAAGAACCGGGCTTCATAATAAGGAGTCCGGTTTATTATTCTATGGGTGAGAATTCGAGTTGCTGCCCGATCTGCAAATTATGTTTTTCAATCTCCCCAGCTTTCAATTCTAGAACAAATCGAGCTTTTCTGCAGGAAGCGTGTGATCCTGGTTGCATATCTCGCTCAAGGTCTACTATATAGTAATTGTGATCTAAAAATATTACATCGATTGGGAATTTCATGCCGAAACAGTGGATCGATGAACAGGGAGACAAGAGCATCCCTTCACCTTCTGCCAATCCGGTACGCCCCAGCAGACCTCTAAACCTGGTAAAAAATCCATTAGCTAATTCTACACGGCTACCAATAGTACCGACTCGGAGACCCTGTTTTATCTCGCATATCAGATAGCCCATTAAAGATTGATTGTCTCCATTAGTTGTATGGCAGCCGGACCAAGAATCACTATGAAGATTACCGGGAATATGAATAGAACCATCGGCAACAACATTTTTACCGGTGCCTTCATTGCCTTTTCCTCAATCTTCTGGCGCCGTAATACCCTTATCTGATCCGACTGGGTCCTTAAAACATTGCCCAGAGAAACCCCAAGTTGGTCGGCCTGCAATATGGCATCTACAAATTTGTCCAGGTCTCGAACCCCGTTTCGTACGGACATATCTCGCAAGGCCTCGCGGCGAGTCTTGCCGATCCTAATCTCCTGTATTGCCTGGTTGAATTCTTTTGCTAACGGCCCAGTTGCCTTCTGCACAACCCTTTGCATGGCTGCATCAAACCCAAGTCCGGCTTCGATGCTTATTGTCAACAGATCCAGTGCATCAGGCAGTTCCTTGTCAATTCCATTTTGGTGTTTGGCAATAGCATTGTTAAGATAGAAGTCCAGAAGCAGATAACCAATCACAATCCCGCCGATTCCAAAAAGGAGACATTTAGAAAGGCCGGTCCCACTGATCACAGCAAATGCCGTAAACGCAATCCCTGACCCTAAAGCAAAGGCGTATTGAACCGATAGAAACTGGCTTGCATCCCATCCGTGAGGTCTGCCTGCGTAATCTAATTTTTTTTCAATAAAATCCTTTTTCCTTACTGGGGTATATTTTTGCGTCAGCGCAGTTATTTTTTCCGCGATTGGATCCCAAACACGTTCACCAAATCCATCGGACAAGTCCAGTTGTAAAGCTGCTTGTTGCGAAGCAGTTTTATAAAAATCAAAATCGTCCAAGCGGTTTTTGATAGCTATCTGTTGAGCAAATATTCGGCGCATCCACGACCATGCAATACATGATACCGAAATAAAAACAGAGATCCAGATCACTGGCAGCATTTGTTACCCCCCTAGAACTCAATGTTGGTAATTCTTCTTATAAGAATAAAGCCAATAAACTCGGAAATTGCTGCTCCTCCCAGGAGAACCTGACCAAGCGGCCTAGTAAACATAACGGATATAAAATTCGGATCCATCATAAACATTACCGCCATCAGCAAGACTGGCAGAAGTCCTACAATAATGCCGGATATTTTACCTTGAGCAGTCAGGGTCTTGACCTCCCCCTTCATCCTGATTCGCTGGCGGATAGTCTCAGCGATTTTGTCAAATATCTCCGCCAGATTACCTCCTACTGACCTCTGAATCAAAACGGCCGAGATCATCAATTCCAAATCGTCGTTTTTCACCCGTTCCACTAGGTTTTGCATGGCCTGTTCCGTGGTAATCCCGAGATTCATTTCCCGGAGGGTGCGACGGTATTCGGTCGCTAATGGTCCAGTAGTCTCCTTGCTGACCAAATCCATCGCCTGCTGGAAGCTGTATCCGGCACGCAGTGAATTAGACATCCCGGTTAGCGACTCTCCAATCTGTTCGTCAAGGAGTGCCGCTCTTTTCTGTTTATTGCGATAAATTACTAGCCCGGGTATGATGAAGCCTAAAAATATAATTACAAATGTAAAGGGGGTCCAGCCAAAAATTGCATAACCGAATATTCCAGTTATAACAACCGTCAAAATGTTTAACCCTATGAATTCCTCCACACGCAGATACATATCCGCTTTACTCAGCTCGATTTCCAGCTTTTTTGAAAAAGAAAAAGAACTGAAGCTCTTGCCGATTATGGCAAATATACTTGATAGACTAAGGCTGGGGCGCCCATATAATTCTTCATCGGGATCTCCTTTGAATTCTTTGGCAATATTGTCCAATCTTCTGTTTAGAGACTTTGCCTCCTGAGTACTTATATCGTTGAAACTGATAATTATCCCGGCAACCGCTATGAATGTTAAAATACCTACTAATATTTCCATGCGTTATTGCCCCATTCTATATAATTCTGGGTTGAAAAATCGCTTTGTCCAACCTAACACCCTCCGCTTCAATCTGGCTGAAACATTTTGGAGTAATGCCGGTGGCATAATGATGACCTATGACTTTGCCATTATCATCCACTCCCTGCTGCTCGAAAAGGAATATGTCCTGCAATTGAATAGTATCCCCTTCCATTCCTAAAACCTCAGTTATATAGGTTATGCAACGGCTGCCATCACGCAATCTGGATTCATGTACAATTATATCAATTGCAGAAGCCACCTGCTGTCGGATAGCTTTGACAGGCAATTCCATGCCTGCCATCATAACCATGGTCTCCAAACGGGCCAGCATGTCCCGCGGAGAGTTAGCATGGCCAGTGGTCAGGGACCCATCATGCCCGGTATTCATGGCTTGAAGCATATCCAGAGCTTCGCCGCTGCGCACCTCACCCACCACAATTCGGTCAGGGCGCATACGCAAACAGTTCCGGACCAGGTCACGAATTGTAACTGCTCCCTTCCCCTCGATGTTGACTGCCCGGGACTCCAGGCTTACAACATGTTCCTGACCGAGTTTTAACTCAGCTGCATCCTCTACGGTAATAATACGCTCATTATGAGGAATAAATGACGCTATCACATTCAGCAGCGTGGTTTTACCGCTGCCGGTTCCGCCGGAAATTATGATATTGAGCCTTGCTTCAACGGCAGCCTCCAGAAACTTGGACATCTGGGGAGTCAGGGTTCCAAAGCGCATCAGGTCATTTATGTCGTAAGGATTGGCAGCAAATTTTCGTATAGTAATTGTGGGCCCTGAAAGACTCAAAGGCGGAATGATAGCATTGACCCTGGAGCCATCCCGGAGGCGGGCATCCACATATGGCTGGCTCTCATCGATTCTCCTGCCGATAGGCGATACGATCTTGTCAATAATGTGCATCACGTGTTCATCGTTGCGGAACACCACCCTGGTAAGATATAGCCTCCCTCCCCGTTCCACATATACCTGTCTGGGTCCGTTGACCATTATCTCCGTTATGTCTTCGTCATTTAGCAGGGGCTCCAAGGGCCCAAGCCCTACAACTTCATCCATGATCTCTGCGCCGATGACTTGCCGTTCAGAGAAGGGCAGGAAAACAGCATCCCTCTCTAGAAGGCTGAAAACCATCTCCCGGGCCTTTTTAGCCAATTCCTCTTCAGTCAGGACATTCTGTTTCATTTCCTGTTCAACGCTGTCGATTACCTCTTTATGAATGGATTCCTTGAGGGCGCCATATTTATCCACAGTTTCCTCAATATCTTTTTTCTGACTCCTTACAGCCCTGTCCTGAAGAAGATTATTGGGGTTACCTGCTAGACGCGATGCCAGTGACATTAAGCCCACTCCTATCTAAATAATCTCTTCACATTAATGATTGGGTTCTTGTTAGCTTTTTCCCGGTCTTGCTTTAGATCATTCTGATAACCGGTATCCTGTATTATCATTTGGCCC
>JAAZOA010000218.1 GCA_012798055.1 Syntrophomonadaceae bacterium
CCGAGCTGCCTTCATCTATGGCCGCTTGATAACAAGCGGAGTGACCAGGGTATTTAGCGAAAAAGAAGCCCTGCAATTTTTGAAGGGAGGTTCCAGGGATGCTGTCTAGAGGCAAACTCATTTTTGTCACCGGCGCCGCCAGGAGCGGAAAAAGCCATTTTGCCGAGCAGTTGGCTGCCCAGACCGGTTATGAGGTGACTTACCTGGCTACCTGTATCCCGGGCGACGATGAGATGAGGGAAAGGGTGGCCCGACACCAAGCCCGCCGCCCACCGCAATGGAAAACAGTGGAAGAGGACCTGGATCCGGCTCCAATTATCTTGCGAAATGATCGGGCTAATCATGTTTTCCTGCTCGACTGCCTGACCCTGCTGGTCAGCAACCTCATGTTTCAGACACATAATGAAGCCCGGGAAGAGGAGATATTGAAGCAGATATCGGAACTGGCCAGGATTAGCCACGCTGCAGCGAGCCATGTAATCGTGGTTTCCAATGAGGTCGGTTCTGGCATAGTGCCAGCTGATGCATTGTCAAGGAATTACCGCGACATAATCGGGCGGGCCAACCAGACTATGGCGTCGCAGGCTGACGAAGCCTACATAACTATCGCCGGAATCCCTGTGGAACTGAAATCCCTGGCTAGGGAACTGGGGGGCAAAGCTTCCCAGTAGTTTCTAAACCCACCGGCTCAAGACTGCTTGCCCAAACCGCCAAATCATACTATTATCTTAAGAGAAGAGATCGAATACATTAACAGGGATTTTCTCGTCTGGGAAAGGTATTATTGGTGCATCATTTTCAGAGCATTAGTCAAATCTGTGAATATATTGGCTCCTTGGGCTTTTTGGCTCCTTTGGCCGCCCTCTTACTTTTTGTGCTGCAATCGTTGCTCCCTATTTTTCCTTATTCGGTCCTGGTTGCAGTAGCGGTTGTCCTATTCGGAGGTCCGGAAGGGTATTTTATTGCCATCACCGGGGCGGTTATGGGGTCATTTTTGTGTTTCAAATTATCCTCCGGGCAAGGAGGTGCACGGTTCGGCAATATGATTTGGCAGCGGGTTGGATTTGACACCCGGCAAACCAATCCGAACCTGGCCTTCAGCGGTATTTTCCTAGCCCACATGATCCAGCTGATCCCCAATGCAGTTATCAATTTCCTGGCCGCTGTAAGCCAGGTGCCGTTAAGGAGCTTCCTGGCTTCGACTGTCCTGGGGCTTATACCTGTAACCCTGGCATATGCTGGTTTGGGTGTGCTGATGTACCGTATGGAGGATATTTCCCGAGCTGCTATCCTAATGGTGGCGACTTTATTGCTGCTCTATTTGGGTAAAAATTTGGTCAAGAGAAACTGGCCAAAACTAGCTGCACTAGCGTTAAAATCAGGATTTAGCAAGGGCAAAAAGCCATTATCCATTGAGAAAACCAAAGCATAGACCGGGGTGCTTTAGGAGGTGCCAGAGGTTTGGAACTGGAACAATGCCTTAATTTTGTGCTTACCAAAGCCCAGCGCAATGTACATCAGCTTTTTAAGGCTGAATTGGCTCCCTTTGGGGTCACACCTGGCCAATATGGCGTGCTCAGGTGCCTGTGGGATGAGAACGCCCAAACCGCAAAAAAACTGGCCGACCGGCTGGCATTGGACGGATCAACCATTACCGGGATTCTCGATCGCATGGAACAAAAAGGACTGATAGAAAAACAGACCGATCCCAAAGATCGGCGCGCCATGCAGGTCATGCTGACCGCCAAGGGCAAGAAACTGCAAAAACCGGTTTCAGAAGCTATCGAAAAAGCTAACCGACGAGCCCTCCTTAAGCTGGACCAACAGGAAGCGGAATTTTTGAAAAATATCCTCGAGGAGATCGGTTCCGTCGAACCCAAATAATACTTGGTATGCCATCTAATTGTTGACAAAGTCCATCCTTCCCCGTAAACTTCAGATAGGATCGTTCCCCCTGCCCCCAGGCGGGACGGGGGACTTAACCTCCCTTGGAAGTGAAATGGAAGGAGAGATTGAGTGTGCCGCGTATTCTAACCTGTTACAAATGGGTCATCGATCAGGCAGACATAAAAACAGCTCCTGGATCAAAAGAACTGGATCTGGATAGAGTTGCCTACCGCATCAGCGAATATGATCGCTATGCCATCGAAGAATCCACCCTGCTCATCGAAAAATACGGAGGGAGCGCTGCAGCTATAACGGTTGGAGCACCTTCAGCCCGCAAAAGCCTCAAGGATGTGCTCTCCCGCGGCCCGGAAAAAGCCTATTTTGTCAACGATCCAGCCTACGAAAATCTCGAACCATCCCAGACGGCTGCCATCCTGGCGGCTGCTATCAATGCCCGTGCGGAATACGATCTGATAATTTGCGGCGAGGGCTCAGGTGATCTCTACGCCCAGCAAGTCGGCCCCCGTTTGGCGGAGCTCTTGAATATCCCCTGCGTTACCTGTGTAAACAAGGTTACCATCGATGGGGACCAGTTGATCGCAGAGAGGAAGATGGAGGAAGGGATCGAAGTGCTTGCTCTGCCGCTGCCAGCGCTGGTGTCCGTCCTGCCAGATATCAATACACCGCGCATACCAGGCCTCAAAGACACCTTGGCAGCAGGTAAAAAACCGGTAGAGG
>JAAZOA010000219.1 GCA_012798055.1 Syntrophomonadaceae bacterium
ACACGATGGCTGCGTTTTTGATGAAGTCGCTCTTCCATTGGCTGAGCATCTGGGGATTAAGTTGGTACTTAGACGCCACCTGGTTCAAGGTTGATTCCTCTTGCAGTAGCTCCAATACCACTTTGGCCTTGAATTCTGCTGTGTAACGATTTCTTTTTTCCATGTTTTCATTTTAGCTTATTTCCAACTAACATGTGTCTCAGCTCTTGGGAGCATTATATTAAGCCGGCGACAAACCTGTATAATTAACGGCTTGCCATTCCATTTTATTCGAAAGGATTAGACGTTGACACAAAAGAACCGTCCCTATGTGTTTATAATTAAAATAGTACAGTCAATATTCGGGAAGCAATATAGTTGGAGGGCATTCTGAATTTGAGTCAATGAGAGAGAGGGGAGTAGCGCATGTGGAAGAAAATCTTTGTCTCGCTATTGGTTTTGACACTATCGGCCGTTGGAATTTTCGGATGTTCCCAAACAGAGCCAGTAAAAATAACCAATGAACAGACAGAGCCAGCTGGCACAACCAATCAACAAGGGACAATAGAGTTGTCATTAGAAGAACTGTCAATGTACAATGGAGAAAATGGAAATCCTGCTTATGTAGCGGTTGATGGAGTGATATATGACGTATCCAAATCAACCAAGTGGCAAGTCGGAAAACACTGTAGGTTTACTGCTGGAAAAGACTTAACTGACGCCATAAAAAACGAATCACCTCATGGAATAACCCTTCTGTCGAGGCTTCCTGCAATTGGTAAAATCGTAGAAAAATAGACACTTCTCTGGGTAAGCCCATTACCGTATTTCTGTATGGAAAATCATCTGTGGCTGGAGGTGTAGACGATGTTTGTGCCAATTGTGGCCGGAAGACCTCTTAATGTTTGGCTGGGATTTGTGTTGCTGTTTCTGCTGATATTTCAGATCATAACATGCAAACGCTGGCTCAAAGTCCCGTTTGTTTATCATCGAAGAAAAGGTTGGCTGATGGCTATAGTGGCTTTTATACACGCTTTTTGGTGGATAGGTATATGGTTTTTGGGTTTTAGAATCGGCTATTAGGGTAACACAAGGGTAACATAACACAAGGGGACGGTTCTCTTGTGTCAAGAGATAATTGAAATAAGGCGTTGAAATGCACGCCTAAGAATACCAGCAACCACTGCAAGTAACATCGACCGCTTGAAGAGATGGCTGAGTAGTTGCATTACTATATCAAAATACTCATACTGAAAATACAGAATGTTATAAGCTATTCTATCAAGCTTAAGGCATATGCATCAAATTTCTGGCATATGATGACATCGGGCTGGATATTTGCGGTCCAAGAATTAAAGGCGAAATGAGTCCACGGTAGCGAGAGAGGAGGAGTCAAATGAAAAGGTTACTGGTTTACGTGCTGATGATGGGACTTTTGCTGCCCGGCAGTGCAGTCTTGGCCGCCAATGGTCCAGATCCAGGGCAGGGAGACATGGATCGGACCAGATTAAGGACTATGTTGCAGGACCAGGTGTTTTTGGATGAAGCTGCGATCATAAGGCAGCGAGACCGCGACCGGATTTCTTTTCCAGATACCGTTAACCATTGGGCTCAGTCCCATATCGCCAACGCCTTTGGGTGGGGACTGGTAGCGGGTTATCCCGATGGTAATTTCGGACCGGAACGCTATGTGAGCGGGATCGAGGCGGTAATCATCCTGGATAATTTTGCCCGCTGTTTAAACGGCCTGAACCTGGGAACGGCCAGTGGGGCAACCATTAACTGGGAACAAGTGCCGGTGTGGGCTCGAACCCGCTTGCAGGAGTCGACAGCTATGCAGATTGCCTTGCAGAGTCAGTTCTATGGGGAAGCCCAGGTCAATCGTCTCCAGGTAGCCACCACCCTTGCCAAAATGCTGGGGTTGCAACCGCTTGAACCTGATGCCGGCCAGTTGGTTTTCCAGGACCAGAACCGGATCCCCTCCGAACAGTTAGGGTACATCCTGGCACTCAAGAATGCAGGCATTATTGCCGGTAATGGGGGCAATTTTGAGCCCATGCGGCTTGTTACCCGCGCTGAAATAACGACCATGCTGATGCAAATAATAGACAACCTGGATTAAAATCGGGATTCGAATCCTGACCCAAGGGGCAGTTTTTCCATGGATGGGATCGCAATGCGGTAACGTGAAAAAATGCCCCTTGTTCTGTCTCCAGATTCTTTCGCAGCTGAAGTCAGGCTTGGAAAAGCGCCCCAGCGATGTACGCAAAGCCTTGGATTTTGATAAACGCCTCTAAAACCCCATCCTGAGGAGAAAATAACAACCTAACGAGGTGGCCAATGACGCTTGAGCAGATAATCATCATGAGCATCTTATTAATCATGCTGTTGCTCCTGATTTGGGGGAAATGGCGCTATGATTTAGTCGCCATGGTCACATTGCTAATAGTGACGATAATCGGCATAGTCCCAGCCTCGGAGGCCTTTAGCGGATTCGGACATCCGGCCGTAATCACTGTAGCTGCGATACTGGTTGTCAGCAAAGGCCTTATCAACTCTGGGATAGTGGGTTACATAGCTGGATTGATGAATAAGGTGGGCGAAAATTACTTATTGCAGCTATTGCTCCTGGTTGGTGCGGTAATTATATGCTCCGCGTTCATGAATAATATTGCTGCCCTAGCTTTATTTTTACCGGTGGCTATCCGTATTGCCCGGAGAAACGACAAATCGCCGTCCCTGTATCTCATGCCCCTGGCTTTTGGATCGCTACTCGGGGGCTTAATGACCCTGGTGGGTACGCCGCCCAACATCATCATCTCCAGCTACAGGGCGGAAGCGCTGCAAATCGAGCCCTTCGGTATGTTTGATTTTATTTGGGTGGGCGGCGGAGTGGCCTTGGTCGGGCTAGTTTTTATTCTCCTGTACGGCTGGCGTTTGATTCCGCAGCGCCAGGCTGCGATATCTAACGATGACCTCCTCAAAGAGGTTGATTACATCACCGCCTTGCAGTTAACCGACAATCCGCGAATCGAGCTGCCGACCCTAGCCGAGATCGAAATCGTAAGTGATGGCAACGTGGCAGTAATAAGTCACGTGCGAGACGGTGAAAAACAGCTCAATCCTTCACCTAATAACATACTTCGCCCCGGCGATACCATTATTGTGGAGGGTGAACCAGATCATTTACAGGAAATCATGGACTACTTCGGCTTAAGATTGGCTGAAGCCGACAAACTGAGTGAGAAGAACCTCACTTCCGACCAAATCAGTGTGATCGAGGCCACGGTCACACCAAATTCCAGACTAATCGGTGAAACAGCCAGTTCTCTGCGTTTGCGCGCCCAATTCGGAGTCAACTTATTAGGAATGGCCCGGGAAGGAACCCGTCTCAGTAAAAATCCGAATCAGATTCGGATCAGGGCCGGTGACGTCCTCCTGCTGCAAGGGGCAACTGAAACCCTGCAGGAAGTGCTTCCGATTTTAGGATGTTTACCCTTGGCTGCAAGAGATATCCGGATTGGGAAAAGAAACCGGCTGCTCTCGGGAGTGGGGATATTTATAACTGTATTGATCGTGGCCGTCCTGGATATTATGCCAGTTCAAATTGCCTTCATGGCCGGTGCGGCTGCCATGGTAATTGCCAAATCACTCACGCTCAGAGAAGCTTATGAAAGTGTTGAATGGCCCATAATTATTCTGCTTGGCGCCCTTATACCGGTGAGCCAGGCTTTTGAAACCACTGGTAGTGCTGATGTGATCGCCCAGTTCATCCTTGGTCTCTCATTGACAGCCCCTCCTTGGGCTACCCTGATGATTCTATTAGGAGCTACCTTACTACTTTCGAACGTCGTCAATAATGCGGCTGCCGCCCTAATCATGGCGCCCATCGCTGTGAACATGGCTTCAGGTCTAGGTTCGACTACGGATCCCTTTCTCATGGCGGTGGCCGTAGGGGCCTCCTGCGCTTTCCTGACTCCCATAGGCCATCAATCTAATCTCCTGGTCATGGGACCAGGAGGTTACAAGTTCGGTGACTATTGGCGCCTGGGGCTGCCCCTTACGCTGCTAGTCCTGGTGGTTGCCACACCGTTGATTCTGCTATTCTGGCCCTTGTAACCCAAAACACAAGGAAACACAAGGGCAACACAAGGGGACGGTTCTCATGTGTCAAAATAGAAAGCCTTGAGAATCATAGAAAAGTATAAAAAGGACGTGAATGGCAGGAAGTCATGAGAAAATAGTAAATCAGGTGTCTTCCATTCTATAGTTTGAGGAATTGGACAACGGGACCTTTGTCACGAATAAGACGATTTTCATAGATTTCTGGAAACCACAGAAAATCACGAAAGAAAATTGTGAGTCTTGACTCTTTTTAGATTTGACAGATTAAGCCTGAGGCAAATTTGTAATAGAACCGGATTGCCAATCCACATTGTTCGAAAGGATTATTTTAACACAAGAGAACCGTCCCCATGTGTTTCCAATCCGGCTTCAATTGATTGGAAATGCTGACTGCACCGACGAAAGCACGCAGGTAATGGGGTCCAATATTACAAATTTTGAAACATCCAATATGAGCTCAAGCTGATATTTTGCTTGATACCGCCAGGGTAATGATTCCATGTTGCGATCTCAGTTCAAGTCAATTCGAAAATCGGCATCCGTTTCCCTTTAATTTTTGCCATATTCTTCAGCTAGTTTCTGGAATACATCATGCTTGTGCTTGCTGCTGAATCCGACCGCAACCGTTTTTACCGATGGGTTACTGAGCAGGGGTAGATAATCATACGGATCCAGGTGTAGCACAGATGCTTGCCTGAATTCTTCCAGTCCTAGTGCCGATGCCAGACTGCTTATATCTTTCAAACCCTTCATGTTTTGTAGGACCAGTGTTTTCAACTTGTGCAGATGGTCGAATGGTGGCAGCGACTCAATATGCAGCAGATTCTGAAGAAATAGATATTGCAACCCGGTCAGGCTGGAAACGAAAGAAATATCCCGTAAACCGCGTATTTGTATCAATTCCAAGTCTTTAATATTTGTCATGCCTTTCAAAGCTGACAAATCAGAGATTCCTCCCAATATCACCGCTAAATGCCAAAGTTTTTGCAGTGGTTGGAGAAATTCCACATTGGTGGTCGATATCCGACTTAAGCTCAGTTTTTCCAAATTAGTCAACCTGCTGATTACTTCTATATGCCGGGTATGCTTCTCAATGAATAATTCCCGCAGCTCGCTAAAGCGCTCCAAGCAAACCAGATCAGGTTTTCTGGACCTGGTCTCGCCCAAGCATAGTGCTTCCAGGGTATCCGGGATATTATTGAGGATCTCGAAACTATCAAGATTCAGGACTCCCAACTTAAGTCTCTTAAGCCCGGGCAGAGTGGCCAATGCCTCAAGATTCTTAACGTGATGACAGCAGTCGATCTGGAGATGGGTCAGATTCGGGAGCCGGTTTAGAAACGATAAGTCGCATGTTAAATCTGCAAAATAAAACCCGAAAGCACGCAAAGCAATATCATTACGAATGGAGAAGACCAGATCATTCAGCAGTGTGAATATCCCTGGATCGAGGTTTTCATAGAATTGAATAACCTTCAAGTCGGTGTAATTTCTCAATTGCAGGATTTCTTTTTCCGTCAAGGGTTCTCTGATATCTATCCGGCCTTTTTCGAACATTTCGTATAACAACCGATCAAACCCTTCCGATGCAACATTTTAGACGCCAATGTTCGTATTATCTGCCGACCGTAATTGTCCTGGATGGCAGACCACCGCCATGCTAAACAACAGATGGACTAGGATAATTGCCGATTTCCTGTTGCTCGTGTGCCCCGGGGAGGACCAGCGAAGAGTGAAGTATGGAGCCAGATGTGCCCAGCATAATCAGAGGCTAACCTGTACTACACGAACAGTCCAATTCGGTCTTGAATTAATTTTCGGACAATGTCTGAAGCAGGAATTATTTTTTCGCTGGATTAAGATAGTCTATTTCTCCAAACGGGTCATATTCTATCGTCCAGGATTTATATTCATCCGGATAATTCACATTGATCCACCTCGCGTAGATTCTATGTCAATCCCCAGCTTTGTTCCACCAGCCAGGCAAGGTGGGACAAAGCTCTGACTGCTGGTGCACCGTCAATCACATCATGATCGACTAAAATAGTCATGTATAGGTACTCGCGTATCTCCACCTGGTCGTTTTTCACCCCCGGTTTTTTAACGATCGATCCCACCGCGAAGCAAAGGGGGTGTATGCTTACCGGAATCACCCACCCATTGATCCGGCCCATCATGCCGACGGAGGTTATGATAACAGTCCCCATATTCCGCTTGGTCAGGAACGGACTTTGCGTGATTCTAATCCAAGCAAATCTTCGGATGAAACCGGGCAGTGCGTAATATATTTTCATGATAAGTTGATTTTTCTGCTCGCCTAGAACATAGTCACCCTCACTATCTATAGCCTGATCCTGGCCAGCTTTGATCTCATCATAAATCTCAGCTACATTCTTCTGGTTGCTCTTGCGGATCACATAGGGCAGGGGCACCTTTTTCCCCTGAACCTCCCTCTCGATCATGATAGAGATATCGATATCATCAAATAGAACTATCTTCCTTGTGCCTTTCCTGATACCATGCAGTTCCCGGCACTCATCCACCGCCTGGCTTATGCATTTAATCAGCCAGCTGTTAAAAGATATGCGCTCATGTTGCGTCCTCTTCGCCTTGATAATTTTGCGGGCATCGGTAACATCCAATTCGATTAATCCTATGATGTGGTGTTTGGTCCGGCTGGCAGCACCGATGTCAATGGTCGCTATCCTACTGGCTGGAAAAGATTCGATTTGGTATTTGCCTATGTTATCCACAGTCTATACCCCAAATACAATAGTCAGCTTTATTATTATCGTACCATTAAATCAGCCATTATTATCGATATACCTAGTGGAGTCAGGCAAACCACCACGAAATCACCAGGATAATTATGACGGCAAATCTGATGCCAGCTTGGCACGTGCAGGCGGAAGTGACCCATAAGAATGGCTCCGGAATGCAGTTTGTGGTATAATCTATGCAATAAATTAGATCGGAGTTGGAAGGATGCGCTAAATTTCCTGCTGCTGATATTTGACACTATGGGACTAAGGAAGCTGCCTTTGCTTAGGCTTGTTCGATTGTGTCTGTGCGGGAAAATTGATGCATCTGCATACTCACGGGCTTTATATATTTTTTCCACATGACGATCCTTTGTGTGCGCTGTTATGAGATGCAGGAATCAGCCTTCCTGCATCTCATGTTATTTGGGGCACAGGAGGTAATGCATCATGTCACTTATCAATGTCAGTAACCTCACTTTCGGTTACGAAGGTGGAGGCGACAACATTTTCGAAAATGTCAGTTTTCAGATCGATACTGACTGGAAGCTCGGTTTTACCGGCAGAAATGGCCGAGGCAAGACCACCTTTCTGAAACTGCTGATGAGGAGATACGAATATAGCGGTAGTATATCATCCAGTGTGTCTTTTGAATACTTTCCTTACGAAGTTAAGGATGAGCGGATGGATACTCAAGCAGTTGTTGACACCATTATCAGTGGCTATGAGGATTGGCAACTCGTCAGGGAACTGAATCTGCTGGATGTGCCGCACGACGTGCTCGGTCGCCCCTTTCAGACCCTTTCTAACGGGGAACAGACCAAGATACTGCTAGCTGCTTTTTTCCTAAAGGAAAACAGTTTTTTACTCATAGATGAGCCAACCAATCATCTGGATATGAAGGGGCGCCGGACTGTAAGCGAATACCTCCGCTGCAAGCAGGGGTTCATACTGGTATCTCACGACCGGACTTTTCTGGACCACTGCATCGACCACATTCTTTCCATCAATCGGTCAAATATTGAGATTCAGAGAGGAAATTTCACGTCCTGGTATCATAACAAGCAGCTTCAGGACAATTTGGAAATTGCCAGAAATGAAGCCCTGCAAAAGGACATCCAAAGGCTGGAAATATCCGCCCGGCAGACATCTGCCTGGTCTGATCGGGTGGAAAGTTCTAAAAAAGGGCATCGTATTTCTGGAATCAAGTCGGATAAGGGTTATATTGGGCACAAATCCGCAAAAATGATGAAGCGTTCCAAGGTGATCGAGAGCCGGACTCTTACTGCCATCGAAGAAAAATCGAAACTGTTGAAAAACATCGAGGCGACCTCATCCTTGAAGATCAGGCCGCTCAGGCATCACGCCGCTAGAATGGTCGACCTGGAGGATATAAGCATCGTTTTCGGAGAACGTAAAATCTGCGAAGGGGTTAGTTTTACCATCACATCAGGAGACCGTATCGCTCTGCGGGGAAAAAACGGTGCAGGCAAATCCAGCCTTGCCAGGCTGATCTTGGGTGAATCCATTCAATATAAGGGTGTCTTGAGAAAGGGCAGCAGGCTGAAGATATCTTATGTCAGCCAGGCAGTGTCTGATCTGGCGGGCAGTTTTAATGATTATGCCAGATGCTATGGCGTCGACCAGACCCTGTTCAAAACTATACTACGCAAGCTTGATTTTTCCCGAGATATGTTCCATCTCGACCTCAGTGTCCTCAGCGATGGGCAGAAGAAAAAGGTCATGATGGCCCGAAGCCTTTGCGAATCAGCCCACCTGTACATCTGGGACGAACCACTCAACTACGTAGATGTCATATCCAGGATACAGATCGAAGAACTGCTCAGGCAATACGAGCCGACCATCCTGTTCATTGAACATGACCGTGCTTTTTGTGACAATATTGCCACTAAAACCATAACACTAGGGGACGGTTCTCTTGTGTTAAGTTAAAACAGATGGTAAGATATAAAAAAGGAAAAATGTGGAGAAATAGGAAATGCCGAGGAAGCCGAGAAAAAAGAGTGGAACAGGCATCTACCATGTTATAGTTCGAGGAGTCGGCCAGCAGGACATTTTCCATGAAGGAGACGATTTTCACAGATTCCTGAAGACCATGAAAAAGTTATCACTGGAAAGCGAGATAAGCATACTCGGTTATTGTTTGATGACCAATCACGTTCATTTATTGTTAAGAGAAGTGAACGGCGACGTATCACTTTTTATGAAGCGCCTAGGAGTCAGTTACGCATACTGGTACAATTGCAAATACGAAAGAACTGGACACGTGTTTCAAGATCGCTTCAAGAGTGAATGCGTGGAGGATGAAGCATACCTAATGACCGTGATCCGTTACATCCACCAGAATCCAGTCAAAGCATCCATAACGGGCAACCCAGAGGATTATGAATGGAGTAGTTGCGCAGAATATTATCAACAGGATCCCCAAAACGCCATAATTACTGATCGCCGGCCAATCTTGAGCATTTTTCACAAAGACAAGCAAACAGCAATCAAAGAACTGCAAAAATTCACAGCAGCAGGGAACCAAGACAACTGTTTGGATTGCGATGAGATCAAAAGAATCAGTGAAAGTGAAGCATACGAAATCACGAAGAGAATAATGAAAGGTGATCCGGTAACGGCAATACAGGAGATGAGCCAGGATGCAAGGAAGATCATTTTGAATCGTTTAAGAACCAGCGGATTGAGCTTGCGGCAAATATGCAGGATAACCGGACTGCCATTCCACGTTGTCCGAAAGGCTTAGAAGATTGACACAGAAGAACCGTCCCCCTGTGCTACGATTCATTAAAATATAGGTTGACGAATCGAGCGCACAATTAAAACAGCGGACCCGCTATGTCATCCCGGCACTGACTTTGCGGGTCATCGGCTTTTAGCCGAGATGACCTTCGTAAGAGTCGACCTGCAAAGTTATTTGTGTTTCGGTAGAACGGGCAAACATTTTGTATTTGCAGCATCGACCAAAGCTTATGCTAAAGGGAATCAGTTCTATCCGTAGAATATAAAGACATGAACCATAAAAACAACCGGGAGGAATGAATGATGTCGGTTTTTGAAGAATTCCTATACATAGATTATGAAAATGTCCAGGACGTAAATGTAGATGTGATCAAGAAGAGCATGAAAGTAATGATTATTGTAGGGGAAGACCAGAGCAAAGTACCTATCGATCTCGTGCAAAAAACCCAGCCATTTGGGAATTCAGTCGAATGGATACGCGTCAAAGGCCGGGGGCGAAATGCCCTGGACTTTTTCATCAGCTTCTATCTGGGCAAAGATGTGTCAGCGGAACCCAAAAAATCTTTCATTATCTATTCTAAGGACACGGGCTACGACCCTTTGATCGGGCACTTGAACAGTAGTGGGATCAAGGCCAGGAGGATTGTTAGTTTTCAGGAGTTATCCAACAGAAAAGCCATAGCTATTGATGAAGCGGGAATCAAGAAAGTCAAAGAAAATCTGAAAAAGGTGACTCCGATCAAGCGCCCGAAAAAGAGAAGCAGCCTGCAAGCCCACATAACTGGTGTGCTCAGCGGGAGGTCGAAGAAAGACATCGAAAATATCATCGAGGACCTTTTTATTGAGAAAATTGTCTATGAAGAGAATGGGATAATTAAGTACGCTCTTGAATGAGCTAAGTGATTAGCTGACCAAGGAGGCTGAATAGATGGATGTCTATACACGAAGAAAAGGTGAAGAGGATCTCAGCCCAACTGAGAGCACGCCAGAGCAACGCACCCCTGGCCCTCAAGAAAAAGGCGGTTTCCCACGAGGTCCCGAAACCAGGGGACAAGAAGTATACGGATGATAAGCTCGACATCAGCGACTTCGAGGAAATAATCCAGATCGATCCGGACAGTCGCATCTGCGTTGCAGAACCGGGGGTGACCTTCGCCAGGGTTGTGGATGCCGCGATCAAGCTGGGTCTTGCCCCTGCGGTGGTGCCTGAGCTCAAGACAATAACTATCGGCGGCGCTGTGTCAGGATGTTCGATTGAGTCCACTTCTTTCAGGTTGGGGGGATTCCATGACAGCTGCCTGGAGTATGAGGTTGTGACCGCCAAAGGGGAGATCCTCCACTGCACCCCTGACAATGAGAATAGGCTGTTGTTCCAGATGGTGCACGGGACATTCGGTACCCTGGGGATAATCACACTGCTCAAATTCAAGCTGATACCAGCCAAGCCATTTGTTAAGGTGGTATATGAGAGGTACACCAGCCTTGACCAATACCTAAATGCGATCTGGTCGCACTATGTCAAACAAGATTTGGATTTCATGGACGGGATCATCCACTCACCGGGAGATTACGTGCTGAGCGCAGGTTATTATGTGGACCAGGCCCCCTACACCCACAGTTATGACTGGATGAGGATATATTATAAGAGCACGGCCAGGCGAAAAGAGGATTACCTGGAGACACCGGACTACTTTTTCAGGTACAACAAGGGTGTGACCAACGTGCACCCGCAATCATTCATCGGTCGCCTCCTGTTCGGAAGATTTATCAATTCCAACACCACTCTGAAGATGGTTAATCTCTTCAGGAAAATCATTCCTTCGTCCTTTATCCCCATAACCGTTGACACGTTCATACCGTTTTCCAAAATGGAAGATTTCATGGCATGGTATGAGGCGGCTATAAAGCATTTTCCACTGTGGTGCGTTCCTTTCAAGATAGTGCACAGATATGAATGGGTGTCAGAAGAATTCTTGAGCAGGGTCCAGGATGAGCTCTTCCTTGATATCGCTATTTATGGCATGCGCAGCGAACATGCAGAGTACTATTACAAGGTCATCGAGGAAAAATTGTTCGAGTTAGGTGCGATCAAAACTCTTATCTCCACCAACCTTTATTCCGAAGAGGAATTCTGGCAAATCTGGAACAAAAGAAATTATGATGCGGTTAAGGCTGTTACCGATCCGGATAACATATTCAGGGGACTTTACGAGAAGACTTGCAGGGCATCAAGGGGACTAGGCAGGTGAACCCTGTGGTCGGCATTTGCCTGCGAGTTCATTTTGGTTAATCTATCGTCATTTCTAATCGAAGTTGGGATACTATACAGGGGTAGAAGGCGTGGTAGACTGATTAAGTAACATTGCTCCCTGATCATCTTGTGGCCCGCGCTGACTTTATTCAGTGGCCCATTTCATTATTAAATCCCACTGCGCGTCGCTGACAGGCACTACAGAAAGCCTGGGCAGTCTAACCAGATCCCAATCCGCAAACATCCCGCTTGCCTTGATCTGCGCAAGGGTTACCGCTTGAGGTAGTGTTTCCTTTGCTAAGATTTTAAACACCCACTCATTATTTGGGGGGATGGCATAGGGGTAAGTGGTGATCTCGGCAATACCAACCATGCGGCGTTCGTGGCCGGTATGGTATATGAGAACCCTATCACCGGGTTTCATCTGTCTCATGTTCTTAAGTGCCGCAGGAGCTTTGACTCCGTCCCAGACCGCTTCTTTTTCCCGATACAAATCTTCCCAGGAAAAATCAGCCGGTTCCGTTTTCAGTAACCAAGCTGCCATGATGATGCCTCCTTGTATAGGCAAAATAGATGGGGGTGTTACAATAATTATAAGGTATATATTATGTTCATTACTCACCCAAATCCTCATCAACGCCGCAGTTTTGCCACATACACAGCATATCCTGAGGGAGGACTGTCACAATAGAAAGGTTTTGTAAAATGGAATTGCGCGCTATCGCCCAGTGATGGTGACTGAGGCAGAAGTCCTGAACCAACCGGGCAATATGCGTGCCTACATAAAGGAGTGAAAATTGATGGAGAAGCAGCTCAGCACTGATGAGGCATTGGGGCAGAGATGGCATGCCTGCGAGGTCAATAGCATTTTCCTGCATTTTGGCAGCGGCCCCGATGGTTTGGAGGAAGAGCAAGCTGCTCTGCGTTTGAAAGAAATTGGGCCTAATGCTTTGCCGGAGGTCCAACCCCCGGCCATATGGCAGGTTCTGCTGCACCAGGTCAAGAATCCGCTGATATATATACTAATTGCCGCTGCTGTGGCGTCAGCATTTATCGGGGATTTTAAAGATGCATTCTTCATAATGATCGTGATTGTTTTGAACAGCGGGCTGGGTGCTTACCAGGAATTCAGTGCGGAAAAGAGCGCTGCCAGTCTGCAAAACTTGCTTAAAATCAGGGCCCGTGTTAGGCGTAGTGGCCGGGAATACGAAATCCCGTCGGAGGAACTTGTGCCGGGAGATCTGGTGATGCTTGAATCCGGGATTAAAGTGCCGGCGGACCTGCGGCTTATCGAGGCCAGTAATCTAACTGCCGATGAAAGCTTTTTAACCGGTGAGTCCAATGCCGCCACCAAAAATACCGGCCTTCTGCCGGAGGATACCGGAGTTAGCGATCTCACTAATATGACCTTTGCCGGCTCCACCATCATGACCGGTCGAGGCAAGGGCATAGTGGTATCCACCGGACTGAGAACCGAGGTGGGCAAGATAGCCCAGCACGTAGCTGAATCGGAAAGCGGCAAACCGCCTCTGGTAATGCGCATGGAGCGTTTTACCAAGCAGATCAGTTATTTGGTGCTGGTGATCAGTCTATTCCTGGTGACCCTGTTGTATATGCAGGGTCTTCCGGGGACAGCTATCTTTTTCTTTGTGGTAGCCCTGGCAGTCTCTGCTATACCAGAAGGTTTGCCGGTCGCCCTCACGGTAGCGCTTTCGGTGGCGGTGTCGAGGATGTCCAAACGAAATGTAATTGTCCGCAAACTGCCTGCAGTGGAGAGCCTGGGAAGCTGCACCGTGATCGCCAGTGACAAGACCGGAACCCTGACGGTCAACCAACAGACGGTTCGGCAGATATTGTTGCCCAGCGGGTACGCGGTTGGCATTTCAGGGGAGGGATACAATGGGATCGGGGAAATATCTGCCCTTGACCAGATCGAAATCCCGGCCCACGTCCGCCTCCAACTGGAAAATATGCTCAAGCTGGCGATGATAGCTAATGAGGGTTCATTGAGCCAGAGGGATGGGAAGTGGGCATATTACGGTGACGCCATGGATGTGGCTCTTTTGGCCGCTGGTTACAAAAGCGGCCTGTCCCCGGAGCGACTTAAAAAAGAGTATCGCCTGCTGGACATGATACCCTATGAATCGGAACGCAAATTTGCGGCTGCTTTTTATCAGCAGGGAGACCAGGTATTTGCCGCTGCAAAGGGTGCGGTTGAGACTATTGTGGAATTTTGCGACCATATGCAATATGGAGAACAATTGGTGCCGATCGATCGGCTCGAGGTGGAAAAACAGGCCGAGGCCAAAGCCGCATTGGGCTATCGGGTGCTAGCTATTGCCGGAGCTGCCCATCCTGACTTCATGCCCAAGGATTTATACTCGGACCAGGATCTGCCCAGGATGGTTCTGTACGGCCTGGTTGGTTTCATCGATCCGCTGCGCCCTGAAGCAATAGAAGCGGTGAATAAATGCAAAACTGCCGGCATTAGAGTTTTGATGATCACCGGCGATCACAAGCTGACCGCGCGGGCCATTGCCTGTGAATTGGGCATAGCCGAGGAGGATGACAATGTGGTCACGGGCCAGCAATTGATGGAAACCGGGTCACCTGATAGCCAGGATTTTGCGGATCTAGTCGCTTCCAGCCGCGTTTTTGCCAGGGTTTCGCCTACCCAGAAGCTGGAGATCGTGGAAGTACTGATCAAACAGGGCGAATTTGTGGCCGTGACCGGGGATGGGGTCAATGATGTGCCGGCCCTGCGCCGGGCTAACATCGGTGTGGCTATGGGATCGGGGACTGATGTGGCCAAAGAAACCAGTGCAATGATCGTAACCGATGATAATTTTTCTTCCATTGTGGCAGGAGTGGAGGAAGGTCGATTTGCTTATGATAATGTGCGTAAAGTCACCTATCTGCTGATTTCCACCGGGGCAGCCGAAGTTGCTCTGTTTACGGCGGCTATTTTGGCCCAATTGCCCCTGCCCCTCCTGGCCGTACAGATCCTGTGGCTGAATCTGGTTACCAATGGCATCCAGGATGTGGCCCTGGCTTTTGAAGGCGGGGAGCCGGGTGCTATGCAGAGAAAACCAAGAGGAACCGATGAAAAGATATTTAACAACAAGATGATAGTCCAGACTCTGATTTCGGGTTTGACCATGGGCGTGATTGCCTTCGCCACTTGGTTCGTTCTTATAAAGGTCCAATTGATGGACGAGCACCACGCCCGCAATGTGATTCTGTTGCTGATGGTTCTGATGCAGAACGTTCATGTTTTCAATTGCCGCTCCGAATTTACCTCGGCATTTCGAGTTCCTATCCGGCGCAATTACCTGTTGATTTTAGGAGTGATCGTAGCCCAAGGTATCCATCTGCTCAGTATGCACCTGCCCTTCATGCAGCAGGTCCTCGGAACTGAACCTGTTTTGGCGGCGGAATGGATTGCAGCACTCGTGCTGGCATTATCCCTCTTATTGGTCATGGAACTCTACAAAAAATATGCCCAATAGGCAAGGGAATAGGCAAGGGGACGGTTCTTTTGCCTGAAGAATCATTCTTGAATAAAATGAATGCAGGAGGTGAAAAGGTGACCCGACAAGCAAGAAAACTTAGCGGAACCGGAATCTATCATGTGATGCTGCGCGGCAATGAGCGTAAAGACATATTTAGAGATGACGAGGACAAACAGCGATTCCTGGATGGAATAGATGCAAAAAGGAAGGATGCCGAATTTACGTTTTATGCTTATTGTTTAATGGACAATCATGTCCATCTCCTCATCAACAGCCATGAACAGGATATAGGGACAATTATCAAAAGCATAGCCGTTCGCTATGCAACATATTATAACTGGAAGCAAAACCGAGTCGGGCATGTTTTTCAGGACCGCTTTAAGAGTGAACCGATTGAAGATGATCAATACCTAATAATGGCTATCAGATATATCCACAACAATCCTGTCAAGGCTCACCTGGTCGAAAATCCAGCTTGTTATCGCTGGAGCAGCTACTCTGCATACTTAACGACACAGGCGCCAGCCTGGTTAGATATCGAATTCGTCCTGAATATAATTGCCAGTGACCGGAACGCAGCTTTGACAGAATTTGAACGCATCGCCCTGGAAGCAGATAATACAAGATTCATTGATATTGAAGAAGAGAAAGCTGTTCAGACAATTGAGGAAGGGCGGAAATTTCTTTCGAAGCTTATGCGAGAGCATTATGAAGGATGGTCAGTTGAAAGGGTAAGAGAAGACACTGCTATGAGAACCGAGATAATCAGGCAGCTTCGGAGCGAAACCAAATTATCTCAACGCGTAATCGCTGCTCTTTTGGGTATAAATAAGAGCATTGTCGAGAAAGTGAAAACAGATTAACAACGTCAGGCAAAAGAACCGTCCCCTTGCCTTAGGCAAAAGAACCGTCCCCTTGCCTTAGTCCCCTTGCCTTAACAACGTCAGGCAAAAGAACCGTCCCCTTGCCTTAGTCCCCTTGCCTTAGCCCCTGCTCAAAGTAAGCAGGGGCTTTTGAGGTTGTAACCTAAGTTGTTAACGCAACAGGTCGGTCGCAGCGATGAGTCGTTGAATTTCATTTACACCTTCATAAATCTCGGTCAGCTTAGCATCGCGGAAAATCCGTTCTATGGGGAATTCATTCACATAGCTGTACGCTCCCAGGACCTGCATGGCATTACTGGCTACCCGGTGCACAGCCTGGGAAGTGAAAAGCCTTGTCCTGGCGGCATCAGCAGCTAACTCATGACCTTCTGAGGCCCTGAAAGCCGTGTAATATAGCATTTGTCTAGATGCCATGACGTCTGCTGCCATTTCACCAATAAGTGATTGGATGGTGGGGAAATTGGCAATAGGTTTGCCACGTTGCACCCTTTCTTTGGCATACTTGACCGCTATCTCCAGGGCCGCCTGGGCCATGCCCACTGCCTGAGCGCAGACAGCCAGTTTGCCAATCTGGGTCGAACCCAGTAAAATCTGGAATCCCTTGCCTCTCATGGCTTCGCCACCGGTGGTGTTTTCGTAGGGGACCCTGACATTGTCGAACACTACATCGGCTACTTCCAGCCCGTGCATTCCCATTTTTTCATAAATCCTCGGGGTGGAATATCCCTCAATCCCTTTGCGTAGAATTATATTGGTGCACTTGCCGCCCATTTCAACATCTTTGCAGAATACCGCCATGAAACCGGGCAAGGTCGCGTTGGTGATAAATACCTTTTCTCCGTTGATGACCCACTCATCACCATCACGGACACAAGTTGTGCGCAATGCATTAGGGTCCGATCCGGTAGCTGCCTCCGTAAAAGCAAAACTCCCGATCCCGTCCCCATTGAGATGTTCGGGTAGTAACCTCATTTTCTGTTCTTCTGTCGCGAATTTTAAAATATTGGCTCCGGACATGCCGTTGACAGATATGCAACAGGCAGTCGAACAGTATACCCGGGACATTTCTTCCTGCATGATAACGTATTCAACATATGTATTCCCAGTTCCACCGTATTTTTCGGGATATTGAAGGCCACACCAGCCCAAAGCCTTAATTTTCTGGACAAGTTCCCATGGGGTCCTCTTTTCTGTTTCCATCCTTTTAACCAGGGGAGCGATCTCATTTTCGGAAAATTTCCTGACTGAGTCTCTCAACATGAGCTGTTCTTGGGTGTAATTAAAATCCATCCAATAGTCCCCTCTCTGGAATAATTTTGATGTCTCGACCTCTTGAGCAGGAGTCCATTCCTTTGTATCAGTATATCATTGGTGGCGAACCAAGGAATACAATTGAAAACAAACGGCTTCTGAAACGTACAGGCCACCCTCGAGTAATAAAATTAGCTTAAGCTCTACAAGAGGGTCTTTTTCTGGCTTGAAGGCCTACAAATGACTGGGCAATGTATCAGGGCCTCACAGTCAGTTCCTTTTTTGCTTTCATGATCGCATCTTTTGACTGAAAGTGTTTGGGGAAATGCACAAAGGAGGTTTCATTCGAGCAGCGTAAATGATTCTCACTTAGCTTTGCGCATCGATTGCGAAGGCAAAATAATAATTTCCTATACTGGGGATACAGAATAGAACGAGAACTTGATCCTATTGGCAGACGGAGCGGATCTATCGATCACAGAAGCATAATTTTTCGAGAAGGGGATCAAATTCCATCTTGATCATCAGACCCTCGCAACCAGTTCACAGTTGTTGAACAGCCGAAGGATTGTTATCACCCATATGTCGGAGGATATGCTGAAGGGGCTCGATGACACAGAATTCGAGCAGGTAGGTGATGGATAGTCTTTTGATATCTAAGGTGGAACCGCAGGGAGCCTGCCCTTGCCTGCGCACTGGCCCGGCGGATGAATTTGGCTGTGGATTTCAACAGAGGTTGCATGATAAACTGAAAGTTAGATATCGGTATTTGGCCGGTCGCTGTCGTCTTCTCATCATGGCAAGTATTGGTATGATTTCGAGATGAAAGAGGTGTATTTATGAATTTCATGCTAACGGAAGAACAGGAACTGATCAAGGCGAACATCCGGGAATTCGTTTTAAAGTACCTCGAGCCTGTAGCCGCAGAAATCGATGCCAACAGCCGCCAACCAGTGGAAATATTCGAAAAGCTCTCAGAACTGGGGATGATGGGCATTTCCTATCCCACTGAATACGGCGGCGGTGGAACAGATTTTATCACTACCATGATCGTCACGGAAGAATTAGCCCGTTCCTGCCCCAGTACCGGCTTTCTCCATGGATACAGCTTCGGTCTTATCGGCCATCCCATCCTTACATTCGGCAACGAAGAACAGAAGAAAAAATGGATGCCCGGCCTGGCTGCCGGCAAGGTGGTAGGTGCCTTCACCCTGACTGAACCCGGGGCCGGAACCGATGTGGCTTCAGCTACCACCACAGCGGTCAAGAGCGGAGACACTTATATACTTAACGGGACCAAGACGTTTATCACCAATGCCATCCTCGCAGATGTTTTTGTGGCTTTCGCATACACCGATCGCTCAGCGGGAGCAAAAGGAATGAGCTGCTTTTTGATCCCCAAAGGCACACCCGGCCTTATCCTCGGCCAGCATTTCACCAAGATGGGGATAAGGGGCTCCCAGACTTCAGAGGTCGTGTTCAAGGATTGTGTGGTCCCGGCTGACTGCCTGATGGGCAAAGAGGGGGATGGATTCAAGATCGCCATGAGCGCCCTGGATGCTGGACGCATAGGCATGGCTGCCATGTCCACCGGTATCGCCCAGGGATGCCTGGACGAATCGATCCGGTATTCAAAAGAGCGGGTCCAGTTCAATAAACCTATCGCCAAACAGCAGGCCATCCAGTGGTTTATTGCCGACATGTCCACCGAGATCGACTGTGCCCGCTACCTGTATATGAACGCCGCTTTTATCAAAGACCAGGGCAAATCCTTCAGCCTGGCTGCCTCCAAGGCCAAGCTCTATTGTTCGGAATGCGCTGCCCGCCACACCTCCAAAGCCGTACAGATACAGGGCGGTTATGGTTACATGAAGGGG
>JAAZOA010000220.1 GCA_012798055.1 Syntrophomonadaceae bacterium
GTCCTGGTTATGCAAATTCCCTGGCGCTGACAGCTTTCCGGATCCGTTTCTGCCACACACTCCACCGGGGCGATAGGTCCTTCCAAGACCCGGATAATATCCCCGGCAGTTATTCTCTCCGGATCCCCGCCCAGGATGTATCCTCCACGGGAGCCGCGGATGCTTTTCACCAGTCCGGCTCGCTTCAGTGGTACCATCAACTGCTCCAAGTAACGCTCCGATATACCCTGGCGTTCAGCGATGGTCCGGGCGACAATAGGTTCCTTATCCTGGTTTTGAGCCATATCGATCATGGCCCGCAGGCCATAACGGCCGCGTGTCGACAATTTCATGTCTGGCTGACTCCTTTTATGTCTGCGGCAAACAATACCATCTGCACCCTCAACATGCGGCTCAGGAAGCCAGTTCAATCATTTTTTCCAGGGCTACCGCGGCTTTTACCCTTATATCCTCAGGAACTGTCACTTTGGTCTCCATGTGCTCCAAGGAATAGAGTATCTTCTCCGGGGTTATTTTTTTCATATCTGCGCAGACCAGCTCCGGATCTGCCAGGATCAACTTTTTATCCGGATTGAGCTCTTCGATCTTGTGCATGATCCCGCATTCGGTCGCGATGATCAGTTCCTGTTGCGGACATTTGCAGGCATGACTGATGATCCCCGCCGTGCTGCCCACGTAATCAGCCATCTGGATCACTTCCGGCCGGCATTCCGGATGGACCATGACCTCGGCCCCAGGGTGTTCCAGCTTGCGCAGGGCGATGGTTTCCGGCGTCAAAGCGGCATGGATGGGGCAACTGGAAGGGAAAAAGTCCATCTTGCGGTCCAATTGGCCCTGCACATAGCGGCCCAGGTTTTCATCCGGGATGAAAAATATGGGCACATCCTTGGGCAGTTTGCTGATGATCTTGACTGCATTGGAAGATGTGACGCATACATCGCTGACCGCCTTGATGGCCGCAGGTGTATTGACATAACTGACTATCAGAGCATCAGGATGCTGCTCCTTGTAGGCTTCGATATCCTCCACCCGGATAGCGTTGGCCATAGGGCATGTAGCCCCGGGTTCCGGGGTCAGAACCGTTTTGCCCGGACAGAGGATAGCCGCTGATTCGGCCATAAAATCCACCCCTGCCACCAGGATGGTTTCCAGGGGGGAGTTCTTGGCGGCAACTGCCATAGCGTAGGAGTCCCCGACGAAATCAGCTATGTCCTGAATATCTGGGACCTGGTAATAATGGGCGATGATGTAAACAGACTTTTCCTTTTTGAGCGCGAGGATCCGGTCGATTATCCTCTGGTCAGACTGGGATTTCATTCTGATTCCTCCCTCCCCATGATCACCCTTTCGGGGTGGCAGTATATACTGTAGCGCTGGCCGCGGGCAAAACCCACCACCGTCATATTGAGCTCTTCTGCCAGGTCGATGGTCAGTCCGGTCGGGGCCGAACGGGATAGAACCAAAGGTATATCAGCCCGGGCAGCTTTTAGCAGGATCTCAGATGCAATTCGCCCCGAGAGCAGCAGGCATTTGTCATCGGTGCGGATACCGTTAAGAAAAGCATAGCCCAGCACTTTATCCACTGCGTTGTGCCGGCCGATATCATCGTAACGGCACAGGAATCCCTTCTGGTCAGCCAGGGCTGCGCTGTGGACTCCGCCGGTCCGTTTGAATACGGTGGCCTGTTCCTCCAGGTTATTGATCAGGTTCAACAGGTGTGCCCCCTTGAAACTAATAGCTGCCGGGAGAGGCTTGGTTTTGCGGGCCTCGATTATGGCATGGAAGCCTCCCCGGTTTTTTCCGTAATATCCTGCGGTGTGGCGGCTCATGTACGTCTCGGTCGGCGCAGCCCCGCCGCTGGTTTCGATCCACAGGATGCCCTCATCTTCCCGGAAGGCAATTTCCAGGATCTCTTCAGGTTTGTGGACTAGGCCTTCACTGAGAAGAAATCCCGCCGCCAGCTCCCGGAAAGCCCCCGGGGAACAGACCATATTGGCTATTTCGACATGATTCAGATATACAGTCAGTGTGATCTCCTGTACCACTGCATCCTCGATTTCTTCCACCAAACCGCCGTTATACTGGATTATCTTGCGCATTCTGATGAGTTCCGCATCGGCCAAGTTGAATCCTCCTCTCCAATCCGGTAAACAGGCAAATCCCAGATCAAGCTTCGATCACATCTATCCGGTCGCCTATCCCTACCCAGCCCGAATTCAATACCCTGGCGAATATTCCCTCGATGGGCATAACGCAGGTGCCCACCTGTTTTTTGATCGCACAGGCTTTATTGTGGCACTCCTTGCCGATTTGGGTCACTTCCATCTCGACCTCACCTACCTGTAAACGAGTGCCAATGGGCAGGGTGGCCACCTCGATGCCGGTCACGGTAAGGTTCTCGGCGAAATCTCCAAAGTCGATATCAGCACCCATAGCCCGCATCTTATCGAAGCTGGAAAGAGATAAGAGGCTGACCTGGCGATGCCAGTCGCCGGCATGGGCATCCGCCTCGATGCCCCAATCAGCCCTGAGATAGGCCTTATCTAGGTTGTGTTTCCTGATTCCACGTTTTTCCGAGATATTGACCGCCAGTACTTCTCCGGTTCCCCAACTCATGCTCTCTCCTTCGAAAATCATATACTACCAATTCACTAAAGATTATAGATGATGGGGATGAGGATGACAAGTCGCCGTCCAACCGGACAACTCCCGGGCAAATAGTAGAGCGGAAAAGGCCTATTTGGAGTATAATAATTAACGTTGAGGAGGTGGCAAAATGCTGGAACAACCCAGATGGGGATTTTTCGATGTGATCCTGGTGTACCTGGGCATATTGGGGGTTACTCTCCTGGGCAGCATCATTCCTCTGCGACTGGAACTGGGGATTACCGCTTTTTTCTTTTTGAGTTTTTCCATCCAGTTCTTGGCTACCGTCTCTTTTGTGTACCTATTCGCGGTAGTCCTGCCCCGGGGAGGCTGGCCTGACCTGGGCGTAAGAAAGCCTA
>JAAZOA010000221.1 GCA_012798055.1 Syntrophomonadaceae bacterium
GCCGATCACGAGACCCTGTTCGTCGAAAATGAAAGAGGTATTGAATATGCGTCCCTCCTCATCTTTCTCAGGGATAGAGCCACCTACCAGAATTACCCGGTTGCTGAGCGCCAGGTCAGCCAGATATACTGTCGTCGGTCCAGGACAGACTTCTGCCAGCTTGACCATAAGATTGGTTCGGTAGGGCATGGAGAAGATTTCGGGGAGAACCACTAATCGGGCTCCATTTTGGGCCGCTTCGGCAACCAGTTGCCCAGCATGGGCCAGATTAGCGGATCTGTCGCTCCCAATTAGCATTTGACATATCGCGAGCCTTAGAGTATTGGCCATATTGATGCTTCTCCTCGGGTACATAGTACATAATTGTAGAGTTGGATCAGGGCCATTATGAAATCTCTGCCTGGATACAGCCTGGTGTTAAGCCCACATCCTATCCCAGCTGGCTACTAGCCATTGCTCCTTGGGTTAAAATAATTAATACCCATTGCTTCCCGGACTTCTGCCATGGTTTCTTTGGCCACCCTATGGGCTCTTTGGGTCCCGTCCCATAAAATATCTTTGACTAACCCGGGATTATCGACATATTGCTGTCTTCTTTCCCGCATGGGCATAAGCAACCCATCTAAGCAGGCGATCAGCGTCTTCTTGCAGGCAACGCAGCCGATGGCTCCCTGGCGGCAGTCACATTCAATCTGAGCTACTTCGGGTTGGTTGAAGACCTTATGGTATGCGAATACAGTGCAAATTTCCGGATGGCCTGGATCGGTTTTGTGGATACGGGCTGGATCGGTTACTGCATCCATGACCTTCTTTCTCAGTTCTTCGGTAGTATCGCTGAGATATATAGCATTGTCCAAACTCTTGCTCATTTTAGATTTACCGTCCAGGCCAACCAGTCGGGGCACTTCCCCGATCAAGATCTCCGGCTCTACCAAAACCGGCTTGTATAGATCGTTGAAGCGCCGCACGATTTTCCGGGTCAATTCGAGATGGGGAATCTGGTCTTCTCCCACCGGCACCAGGTTGGCTTTGAATATGGTTATGTCAGCGGCCTGGCTGACCGGATAACCTAAAAATCCATAAGTCATATCGCTGAATCCATGCTGTTGGGCCTCAGATTTCACAGTGGGATTATGCCGCAATACATTCACAGAAGTGAACATGCCAAAGTAAGCCGCCAATTCATGGATTTCCGGAATCATGCTCTGGATAAAGATGGTGGAGATGCGGGGATCAAGGCCCGCAGCCAGGTAATCTTCAGCGATCTGCAGTGTGTCGCGGCTCAGGTTCTCGGGTTGGTCAAAATTAGTCGTCAGAGCCTGTACGTCAGCGATTATTATGTAACTGTCATATTCCTCCTGTAGTCTGACCCGATTGGCCACGCTGCCAACATAATGGCCCAGATGCAGTTTGCCGGTAGGTCGGTCCCCGGTCAAAATCCTCTTTTTATCAGTCATAGGTAAGTATCCTCCTGCCATTGCCTTATTCCCGATTAATTCCTGTGAAACATGAACCATCATCTAAATTATCATTACCAGGCCAAGAATTCAAGTGCGATGTTGGCCCGGCAGAGCGCAGAGCGGTCAAGTATAGAACCCCGCCTGGGCAATAATTTGTTTAAGGATTTATTGACATGCGGAGCGGATATGCTACAATTCTACATGTATGTTTGAAACCTTCTGGAGCAAAGGAGGATTGGGAACACAACAAATATTATAGAAGGGAGTTGACATGATTGCAGTCTTTGGGGCGACATGTGTTGGCCGAAGTTTACGGATGTCGATTTGAAGCATTGAATGATATCAACAGGGTAGAAGATATCATGGTAAATGCGGCTTTAGAGGCTGGAGCTGAAGTTAGGGAGGTAGTCTTCCACAAGTTCAGTCCGCAAGGAGTGAGCGGAGTAGTTGTAATATCCGAGTCGCACCTAGCAATTCATACCTGGCCGGAACTGGGCTATGCCGCAGTGGATGTGTTCACCTGCGGAGAGAAGGTAAATCCATGGGATGCTTGCAACTTTCTTGCCGAGGCATTTGGAGCCGAATATGTCAAGGCTCAGGAAATATCCCTGGGTTTGATCGCAGACCAGGAAGAACGCTTGGTGGTAAATATTTAGGAGGGATACTATTTTAGTAGACCGAAGCAGCGTTAACCACAACCAACAATCCAACTAAAAGGCCCTGCTTGTAAGAATGTCTGCATGTGGGGCCTTGTTGTCTGTAGAATTAAAGGGCTTATTGAGCCAGAATATTGATAGGATTGTGCGCCTGATTAAGGTATTATATATTAGCAGTGTTGATTTGCCTGAACTTAACACAGCGAGAGCCAAAGCCCCGGATAAGGGGGTTGAAGCAGGAGAAAAAACCGCCTGAAGCGGCAAAACATTACCGCAGTCATGCTGAGGGGGATTACATAGATGGAACAGATTGATTTTGGGCCGACCCAAACTGAGTTGGCCACTGTGAACGAAGTATTTATTGACGCGCTAAAACCCTGGTGGGATGAATTAGAGGGTTATATTCCTCCCATGGCAGAGGAAATGAGTTATCGTGCCATCCCGGCTCTAGTCATAAATGCCTACCATTATCTGGGCTTGAGCAGGGAATTGGGCATAAAAATGGCCAATATGTTCAAGACCATTTACTTTGCTACCAGAATTCACGAGATGATCGGGGATGATGAGGAGGGACAGGAACATACCCAGGAACTTCAATTTACAATCTTGATCGGCGACTATATTTTCGGCCGAGTCCTGAAACTGCTTTTGGAAACCAATACCGAACAGCTTCTGGACATGTTTGCGGCTATGATATGTGCAATCAATGAGGGTTTGATTGTCAAATACAAGTCAGTCCGGAGCCTGGAGGAAATTGTTGCCGTCACCCGGGCGCCATTCTATAGTTATGCATTTCGAAGTGCGGCCCAGCTCAAAGGATTTGAGGCGGAAGACGGGGAGGCATACGGCAAATTGGGACACAATCTGGGCATGGCCCTTGAGCTGCTGGATGCCGGCCATTTGAATGAGGCGGCTGATTATTTGGTGAAAGCCCGGGCCTGGTTGGATGGACAGAATGACCAGGTTCTACCGGGGCGGGTCGATGCAATGGGACTAATTCAGGAAATCCAGCGTGACTTGAGGAGGTAGTTAAGATGGCCTACAAAGATCTGCGTGAGTTCATGAAAATCTTGGAGGATATGGGTGAACTCCACCGGATCACCACCCTGGTCGATCCGGTGCTAGAAATAACCGAAATTACCGATCGGGTCAGCAAAGCAAACGGGCCGGCCCTATTATTCGAAAATGTTAAGGGTTCCGCCATGCCGGTGCTGATCAATGCTTTCGGCAGTCGGGAGCGCATGGCTGTGAGTCTCGGGGTCGAAGACCTGGATGATATTGGGGCTGAAATAACCGCCCTGTTGCAGCTTGCAGACAACGTGCCCGGGAACCTCCTGGGGAAAGTCAAGATGTTGCCTACCCTGGCCCAATTGTCGTCTTTTTTCCCTAAACTGGTCAAAAACGGCGCCTGCCAGGATGTAATCCATATGGACCCTGACCTGGGAATTTTGCCCATACTCAAGTGCTGGCCTGAAGATGCGGGCAGGTTCATTACACTGCCCCAGGTATATACCAAGGATCCCCGCAACGGAAAAAGAAATGTAGGCATGTACAGGCTGCAGGTGTATGACAAACAGACAACTGGCATGCACTGGCACATCCATCACGACGGAGCGGAAAACTACCGCCTCAACAAGGAACTGGGCAAACCGACTGTGGAAGTTGCAGTGGCTCTCGGTGGTGACCCGGCTATTACCTATGCTGCTACAGCCCCACTGCCCAAGGAGATCGATGAACTTATATTCGCTGGATTTCTACGTAAAAAACCGGTGGAAATAGTCAAATGCAAGACCGTGGACCTAGAAGTACCTGCTGATGCCGAGATAATTCTGGAAGGTTATATCGATCCCACTGAGAGCCGCATGGAGGGTCCCTTTGGCGACCACACCGGCTACTATTCCCTGCCTGGAGAGTATCCAGTCTTTCATCTAACCTGTATCACCCATCGCCAGAATCCAGTGTATCCGACCACCATTGTCGGCAAGCCTCCACAGGAAGATTGCTCCCTGGCATTGGCTTCGGAGCGCATTTTCCTGCCCCTGCTGAAGATGCAATTACCAGAGGTTGTCGATATGCATATGCCCATGGAAGGAGTATTCCACAACTGTGTGCTCATCTCCATCAAAAAGGCCTTTCCGGGTCATGCCCGCAAAATCATGAGCGCCCTTTGGGGGATGGGGCAAATGATGTTCGCCAAGTATATCATCGTAGTGGATGCAGGAGTGGATGTACAGAACCTATCCGAGGTGCTTTGGAAGGTATTTAACAATGCTGATCCCAAGAGAGACACCATGATCGTGGAGGGTCCTCTGGATGTCCTGGATCACTCGGCCCCGCTGCCCCTATTCGGGTCCAAGATGGGAATCGATGCCACCAAGAAATGGATTGGAGAGGGTCATGACCGGGAATGGCCGGACGATATTGTTATGAGCAGGGATATTGTAGAGTTGGTCAACAGAAAATGGAGTGAATACGGTCTTGAGTAAGCTGCACAAATTCCTGACCATGATCGATTTCGGGCATACCCTTTTTGGGCTGCCCTTCGCCTATTTAGGGGCGTTTTTGGCGATAAAGGGCATACCAGCCCTCGACCAGTTGTTGTGGATAACGGTAGCCATGTTCAGCGCTCGTTCAGCGGCGCTTTGTCTCAACCGGCTCATCGACCGGCATATTGACCGGGCTAATCCCCGCACAGCAGGCTGGGTTATGGCCAAAGGGGAACTGCCGGTGACCGGGGTCTGGTTTTTGGTCATAGTCTTTTTTGCCCTGTTGTTTGTGGCTGCAGCCCAGTTGAATCCGCTCTGTGTCAAACTGGCTCCCCTGGCGGTAGTTATATTGTGGGGTTACTCATATACCAAGCGCTTCACCTGGTGGTGCCACCTAATATTGGGTATGGCTGTGGGAATCGGGCCGGTGGGCGGATGGATCGCCATCACCGGCAAACTGGACTGGGAGCCTTTCCTGCTGTGGCTGGCTGTGGCTTTTTGGATTGCCGGGTTTGATACTATGTATGCCTGCCAGGACATCGATTTTGACCGCAGTCACCATCTATATTCAATCCCAGCCCGCTTCGGAGAGGCAGGGGCCTTGATTTTTTCTGCCGTTTTCCATCTCTTGACTGTTATCTGCCTTTTCCTGGCTGGTATAGCCTTGCATTTGGGGATGTGGTATTATAGCGGCGTGGTTTTTACCGCAGGACTTTTGCTCTATGAACATATCCTGGTCACTCCGGGTAGATTGCAGCGGGTGGACCTGGCTTCTTTCAAAATCAACCATTACGTTGGCCTGATCATATTTTTTTCGGCCCTGGCCGATATCCTTACCAACCCGCCAGCTTGAAGCGGGGGATTGGTCCCCATAGGAAGGTGATGACGGATGTCAAGGTATATTGTGGCTCTGACCGGGGCCAGCGGCATAGAATACGGGATAAGTCTGATCCGCGAATTAATGGCCAGGGGTCATGAAATCCATCTGGTAGTCAGTGAGCCCGCCGTAGTGGTTTTACAACAGGAATCGGACTTTAGCGGGGAAGGCACAGCTGAAGAGTATATACGCGGCAAGATGCCGCCTGGCAGGTTGTATTTATATGCCAATTCCGATATTGGTGCGCGTATAGCCAGCGGATCATTCATCACGGAAGCAATGGTTGTAATCCCGTGCACCATGTCGACCCTGGCTGGGGTGGCACACGGGTTATCCAGCAACTTGATCGAACGGGCAGCAGATGTCATGCTCAAAGAGCAGCGTAGGTTGATCCTGGTCCCGAGGGAAACGCCATTGAGTGCTGTGCATTTGCGCAATATGCTCAGTCTGGCTGAGCTGGGCGTGGCAATAGTCCCGGCCATGCCGGCATATTATCACCGGCCAGCTTCGGTGGATGACATCATATCTTTTATGGTAGGCAAGGTATTGGACGTCATGGGCATAGAGCATGACGTCTTCAGGCGCTACGAAGGTCGTCCGGAATCCTAAGGCCTTCGGGATTGGATTTTTAAGAAGCAAACTATATAATGATAAAGTATTGTGAGCGGATAAGGGGACAATGATGACCGGTTTAGATATCTACAATCCGATAAGCGGGGAAATGGCCAGGGTTGAGGAGCTCCTGATCGAGAGCATCGATTCTGAATTGACCACCCTGGACCAGGCTGCTACACACCTCATAAGAGCCGGTGGGAAGAGACTGAGACCGGCTTTTGTGCTGCTGGCTGCCAAAGTCTTTGCTGACGAAGTGGAAAAAGCCATCCCCTTGGCTACTTCCTTGGAACTGGTGCATATGGCCAGCCTGGTACATGATGATGTGATCGACAATTCCGAATTGAGGCGCGGTCAACCCACGGTCAAAAACCGTTGGGGCAACCGGATTTCCCTTTACACCGGCAATTATGTGCTGGCCAAATCCCTGGCCTTGGCGGCCGGTTATCGGCGCAGCGATATTTTGGCCGTCCTGGCCGATGCGAGTATGCGCATCTGTGAAGGGGAGATTAAGCAGATGCGGTCATGTTTCAATATCAAGCAGGGCCTCAAGGATTACCTGCGCCGCATAGAAAGAAAAACCGCCCTTTTGATCGCTGTTAGTTGCCAACTAGGGGCTATGCTGAGCGATGCTGCTGCCCACCAGGTAAGGGCCTTGGAAAGGTATGGCTACTATTTGGGCATGGCCTTTCAGGTCACCGATGATATCCTGGATTTCGTAGCTTCTGAAGAAGTATTGGGCAAACCGGTGGGCAGCGATATTCGCCAGGGGGTGATAACCCTCCCGGCCATTTATGCCCTGCATTACGGCCAAGAGCGCGACCAGCTTGGCAAGATGCTGGCATCGCCCCTGGCCTGTAATCGCCAGGCCGAAGAGATAATCAGCCTGATATGTGACAGTGAGGGTATTGATTATGCCTACCATGTGAGCAACAAATTTGCGCAAAGAGCCCGGCAGCAGTTGAGGCACCTGCCGGATCGGCCGGTGAAAGACACATTGTACGAAATCGCTTCCTATATTTCGGCACGGGAATATTAGGGGGGAGGATCAAGGCATGGCCTTCAAAGACCTGAGTGTCGAAGACAAGCAGACTATATTGGAGCACCTGGCTGAGCTCAGGAAATCCATAATTATCAGCGTTGCAGCGGTGGGTATAGCGGCTATCTTGTGCTTCAGCTACAATGAAAAGCTGCTGGCTATCGTTACCTTGCCTTTGACTGCTATTGACCAGCACTTGATCGTCACCGGAGTGACGGAAGCATTTTTCGTGAAGCTGCAATTGTCATTTCTGGCCGGATTCGTTCTGGCCTTCCCTATTGTATCCTGGGCAGTTTGGCGCTTCCTGCGACCGGCTTTATACCCCTATGAGAGGAAGTACATTTATTTTTTGTTTCCGATCACTATTATCCTATTTGCCACCGGGGTCCTCTTCTCGTATTTTGCCATTTTACCTATGGTGCTCAAATTCTTCGTGTATATTGCCGGAGAAAACCTGGAGACCATGTTCAAAGTTGACCAGTACGTATCTTTTGTGATGTCATTCTCCATCCCCTTCGGACTGGTTTTTGAACTGCCGGTGCTGACCTTTTTCTTGACCAAGATCGGGGTGGTGAAAGCTGAACAATTATCGAAAAGCCGTAAATATGCCTTGCTGATAATTGTAATCCTGGCAGGGGCGCTGACCCCGGGTCCGGATCCCATCAGCCAGATTATGATGGCAGTGCCAGTCTACATCCTCTATGAGGTCAGTATATGGGTGGCGAAATACACCAAGCCTCGCCCGGCGGAGGCAGTTCAGGAAGATTGATCGATTCTGGACTTTTCCGTGCAGGTTGATGAACTCAGGATTGTGGGCTGGCGGCCGGCCTTCTTTACAAAGGCAGGGCATTTTGTCATAATAAACGGTGGAGAAATAACCGGTTGCATTGACAAGCGGATATTTAATAAGGTATGGAAAGAAGGCACGAATAAGGCAGGCATTACGAAGCAAATTGATGAATTTACTTGTTATGGAGAGCTTTAAGGAGGTAAGAATTTGTTTGGCATAATCGGTAATGTTGGCCCCTGGGAACTGATCCTCATCCTGGTCATAGTCCTGGTGATTTTCGGTCCCGGTAAATTGCCCAAGGTTGGCGAATCTCTGGGCAAAGCCTTGCAGAGTTTCAAGAAGGCTCAAGAAGGGGAAGACGAAAAAGAGGAAAACAAAGAAAATAAAAACTAGGTCTGATTTCAGACCTTTTTTTAAATTCGTTCTATTTAGGGAGTTGCCATGGCACATTTGTATCCGATTTTTTTGAACCTGGCCGGCAGGAATTGCCTGGTGGCAGGTGGGGGCAAGGTAGCGGAACGGAAAATAGCTACCCTGTTGGAAAATAATGCCTTGGTAAAGGTTGTGAGTCCGGAGTGTACCGCGGAGATAGCCGTATGGGCAAGCCAGGGCCGCATCGCAATGCATAGCCGCAATTTTGAAGCTCAGGATCTCGAGCAGGTCTCCCTGGTATTTGCTGCTACTGGTGACGTGCATGCCAACAGCCATATAACGTCTCTGTGTCGGGAAAAGGGTATTTGGGTGAATGCGGTGGATGATCCGCCCAATTGTGATTTTTTTGTCCCCTCGATTCTCAGGCGTGATTCCTTGTGCATAGCCGTTTCTACCGAAGGCAAAAGCCCGCTGCTGGCGGCTAAACTGCGCAGGGATCTGGAAGAATTTATTCCCCCCGAATATGGGGAATGGGTAGAGATACTGGGTGATTTACGGGAGCAGATCAAAAACTCAACTCTTGACAGCGGTGAACGTAAGGAAATAATTGCGTCTCTGGTAAATTCAGACATATTGGACTTGCTCAGGGAAGGCCAAAGAGAACAGGTTAAGGAGCGGATCAAGCAATGTATGTCTTGCTTACGGGGATAAATCACAAGACGGCTCCAGTGGAAATTAGGGAAAAATTTGCTTTCGCAGCCAATGAGCTGCAGCAAGCTTACGACCAGCTCAAAAGCGGTGATGTTGAGGGACTGGTGATCCTCAACACCTGTAATCGCACTGAGCTTTATGCCACTGCCCGCGATATAGAGGCTGGGCAGAGACACCTGAAGACGTTTTTGTTAAAATATTCCGGTCTGACCGCCGAGGAACTGGAACAATATATCTATCAACCCAACTGTTATTCCGCTATAGATCATTTGTTCAGAGTATCCTCGGGCCTTGATTCCATGATCCTTGGGGAAACCCAAGTATTGGGGCAGGTTAAGGACGCTTATCAGAAAGCACAGGAACTTCAGGTGTCAGATGGGGTTTTGAACTCGTTATTCCAGAAGGCGTTATATGTAGGCAAGAAGGTCAGGACCGAAACAGCTATCGACCAGCATCCAGTTTCTGTGAGTTATGCTGCAGTTGAGCTGGCCAGGGCCACCTTAGGGGTTTTGGAGGATAAAACAGTGCTGGTGGTCGGCGCGGGTGAAACCGCGGAATTGGCGGCCAAATATCTTTTGCACAATCAGGTGCGTTCCATCATAGTTTCCAATCGTTCATTCGAAAAAGCTTTGGATATGGCTTCGGCCATGAATGGCAGAGCGATCAGGTTCGACCGTCTCCCAGAAGAAATAATCAATGCCGATATCGTAATCAGTTGCACTGCGGCCAGCCATTACGTGATCAGGGATGACAACTGCCGTGCTGCCCTCCTGGCACGCCAGGGAGAAAAGATCATCATGATCGATGTTGCTGTACCCAGGGATATTGAACCGAGTCTGGGAGATATCCCGGGGGTGTATATATACGATATCGATGACCTGCATGGGGTAATCAATTCCAACTTTTTGGCCCGACAGAAGGCTGCGGCCAAAGCCAGCGAGATCATTGCCGAGGAACTGCTGGAGTTCAACCAATGGCTGGCTTCACTTTATGTCGTCCCGGTCATTTCAGCACTGAAACTTCATGGGGAGAACATCAAGCAAAATGAATTGAAGCGGGCGTTCAACCGGCTGGGCAAAGTGAGTGAACGTGAACAGGAAGTCATTACTGCCATGGCTCATGCCATAGTCAATCAATTGCTGCACTATCCAGTGGTTAACCTCAAGGAGATGGCCTTAAGCAATCAAGGACACCTCTATGCAGAAGTCGTGAAAAAGTTGTTTGGCCTGCAATTGGCCAATGAGGAGCAGGAAGGATATGTTCAGATTAAGGCTGGGAACCAGGGGTAGCCGGTTAGCCTTATGGCAAGCTGATTGGGTCGCCCGAGAGATGCACCGGTTTCACCCGACCTTGCAGATAGAGATGAAAGTCATCAAAACCCAGGGTGACAAGATACTTGATGTAGCTCTCTCCAAAATAGGAGACAAGGGCTTGTTTACCAAGGAAATAGAAAATGAACTTTTAGCCGGGGAAATCGATCTGGCTGTCCACAGCATGAAAGACCTGCCCACGATTTTGCCCTCCGGCCTGATAGCCGGGGCGGTATTGCCGCGTGAAAATCCCCAGGATGTATTGATTTCCAGCCAAGGATTTAATTTAGAGACCCTGCCCCGGGGTGGAAGGATCGGGACTTCCAGCCTGCGCAGGATTGCCCAGATGAAGGCTCTGCGCCCTGATCTGCGGCCAGTGGATCTGCGGGGCAACCTGGAAACCAGGTTGAAAAAAATGGAAGACCAAAAACTGGATGGGATCATCCTGGCCTATGCCGGTGTTAAGAGGTTGGGTTTCGACGCCTGCATCACCCAGATGATCGATACCCACGTGATCCTGCCTGCGGTGAGTCAGGGTGCGGTGGTGGCAGAAGTAAGGGCGACGGATCAGGATACCAGGAAATTGATCGCACCTATCAATGATCAAGCTACTGACGCGGCTACCCGAGCTGAGCGGGCCTTGTTGCGTGAGTTGGAGGGCGGATGCCAGGTGCCTATAGCTGCCCTAGCCCAGGTCAGAGGTGATCGCCTGCAGCTTAGGGCTATGGTTGCTTCGCTCGATGGTGAAAATGTGATTAGAGACAGCCAAGACGGCGAAATAGATAGAGCCGAGGATATTGGCAGGAACCTGGCCAAGCGAATGCTTGACCGGGGTGCGGCCCAAATTCTTTCGGAAATACGGCGACTAGGGGATTAGTATATGCAAAAGAAAGGCATGGTATACCTTATTGGTGCTGGTCCGGGAGATCCCGGACTGTTTACCCTTAAAGGCAAACAGATCATGGAACAGGCAGATGTGGTTGTCTATGATCGCCTGATTGGACCGGAGATACTGGAGCTTGCCCGTCCTGATGCTGAAATGATTTATGTGGGCAAAGCCTCCAGTGATCATGCTCTGCCCCAGGAGCAAATCAATGCTTTGCTGGTAGACAAGGCCATGTCCGGCAAGCTCGTAGCCCGGCTGAAAGGCGGCGATCCTTTCGTGTTCGGCCGGGGGGGAGAGGAAGCCTTGTTTATCAGGGAGCATGGGATCGATTTCGCAGTTGTCCCGGGTATCACCTCGGCTATAGCCGTTCCGGCTTATGCAGGCATCCCTGTGACCCATCGCGATGCCTCTTCCAGTTTCGCAGTAATCACCGGGCATGAAAAACCCGGCAAGTCAATGAGCTCGATTCACTGGGATAAGATTGCCACCAGCATCGGTACCCTGGTTTTCCTGATGGGGGTGGAGAATCTAGCCTTTATTGTTGAGAATCTGCTGGCGGCTGGCCGCAGCCAGGATACACCTGTTGCATTGATCCGCCGCGGGACGTTTCCTGATCAGGCAGTGCTTACCGGTACTTTAGCTGACATAGTAGCCCAAGCGCGTCAGGCTGATTTCAAACCTCCAGCTATAATTGTAGTTGGCGAGACCGTGGCTTTGCGCAATGATCTCCGATGGCGTGAACAGCAACCTTTATGGGGTGCGCGGATCGTGGTCACCAGAGCTCGAGCCCAAGCCAGCAGCCTGGTGGAGCGTATCCGCCTGGCAGGGGGGGAAGCCATAGAATTTCCCTCGATAAATATAGTCCGGTCCGCCGATATGAAACCACTCCATGCGGCCCTGCGCAGGCTAACCCAGTATGGGTGGATCATTTTCACCAGTGTAAATGGGGTTGACATATTTTTCGAGGAAATGAGCTCCCAGGGCATCGATATACGAGAACTGCGGGGCGTCAAGATATGTGCTATTGGACCGGCCACCGCATCCAGATTGGCCCAGCGCGGCTTGATTGTAGAGTCGATTCCCGAGGAATATCGCGCTGAAGGAATTCTGGCAGCTTTAAAGGACAGCCTTAAACCAGGGGAAAACATCCTGCTACCCAGAGCCCAGGGCGCCAGGAAAATTTTACCCGCAGAATTAAGGGAATGGGGAGTAATGGTGGATGAGGTTGAAACCTACCAGGCCACAGCGGTGGAGAGCATCGATTCAGGCCAAAAGGAGAAGATTCTCCGGGGTGAGGCTGATTACCTCACTTTTACCAGTTCATCAACTGTATCAAACTTTGTTAAAATCCTCGGTGCTGACAAGGTAAAGGCAATAAATGCCTCGGTCAAGGTTGCCTGCATTGGCCCTGTAACCGCGGCAACCGCACGTGAATTCGGTTTTGAGGTAAACCTGATGCCCGCAAAATATACAATAGATACTCTTTTGGAAGTTATTATCCAGGATTATCATCACCATCAGGCAGACATCTCCCGCTGAGACTATCGCTTAGCTATTTGCAAAACCTCCAGGCTATATCAACCGCGCGGGTGAAGTCAGTAGCGAACATGCAAGTGAAGGAGAGAAAAACCATGACTTTTCCGATCCAAAGAATGAGGCGACTTAGGACCAGCGAGAACATGCGCAGCTTGATCCGGGAAACCCAGCTGGATGTAAAGGATTTTATTTACCCGTTGTTCGTGACCTATGGACGGGACAAGAGGAATATGATCCAATCCATGCCGGGGATTTACCAACTGTCGGTGGATAACCTGATCAAGGAGGTCCGAGAAATAGACAGACTAGGCATCTCTGCCGTGCTGCTGTTTGGGATCCCGGAAAGCAAAGATTGCCAGGCCAGCGGAGCCTACGATCCCGAGGGTGTGGTCCAGCAGGCCATCCGGGCCATCAAGGATACCTGCCCTGACCTCCTGGTGATCACCGATGTTTGCCTGTGCGAATACATGGATCACGGGCACTGCGGGATCGTGGAACGCGACGGGACTGTCAACAATGATGCCAGTTTGGAATTATTAGCCCGGGAAGCTCTTTCTCATGCTGAAGCCGGAGCCGACATCATCGCACCATCTGACATGATGGATGGACGGATAGGTTTCATCAGGAAGGCACTGGATGAAGCATCTTTCAGCCACCTACCGATAATGTCCTACGCGGCCAAATACTCCTCGGCTTTTTATGGCCCCTTCCGGGAAGCTGCTGAATCAGCTCCCAAATTCGGCAACCGTAAAACCTACCAAATGGATCCGGCCAATGTCCGTGAAGCTTTGCGGGAAGTTGAACTGGATATAGCTGAGGGGGCTGATATGGTAATGGTCAAGCCTGCCCTGGCCTACCTGGATGTTTTGAAAGCCGTCCGTGACAAATTCGGCTATCCCACTGCTGCCTACAATGTCAGCGGTGAATATGCCATGGTCAAAGCGGCCGCGGCTCAGGGATGGATTGACGAAACCGCAGTGATGAGCGAGATACTATTATCCATCAAGCGGGCTGGCGCCGATATGATCATCACCTATGCTGCACCTGATATGGCCAGACTGCTGGTCAAATCATAGAAGTTCCAGTTGTCTGCTCTTTTACAGAGGGAGGGAATTTGATGCTGGTTTCCTGGAATACCACCAACCAATGCAATATGTTCTGTGATCATTGTTACCGGGATGCAGGGGTAAGATCAGCCGATGAACTCACCACTGCCCAGGCTAAACAGCTCATTCGCGAGATCAAGCAGGCGGGATTTCAGATCATGATATTCAGCGGCGGAGAACCGCTGATGCGCCCGGATATATTCGAGCTGGGCTCTTTTGCCACCCAGCAGGGTTTAAGGTCGGTTATGGGAACCAATGGGAGTCTCATAACCCCGGAAATAGCTGTCCAGATGAAACAATCAGGCTTTATGGCGGCAGGGATCAGCCTGGAC
>JAAZOA010000222.1 GCA_012798055.1 Syntrophomonadaceae bacterium
GTCAATCCTGGGTTCGGCGGGCAAAAGTTCATCCCGGTGATCCTCAAAAAATTGACACAGCTCAAGCAGATCTTGGAGGACCGCGATTCTGGGGCATATCTGCAGGTGGATGGGGGCATCAACCTGCAGACGGGGAGAGAAGTAGTGAAAGCCGGCGCCAATGTTCTGGTAGCTGGATCCTTTATTTACAAAGCTCCCGACGTCAGGCAAGCGGTCTTGGATTTGAAAGCACTGGGATCCCAAAACCAAGATATAAAGGGAGACTGAGAATATTAAGAAGAGGATAAGCTTAATGAGCCCAACTACGGAGCCCTGGGGATATCATATTTTCACCTATGGGTGTCAGATGAATGTGCGCGATTCGGAAATAATGGCCGGTTTATTGAATTCCCAGGGAGGGACCTTGCAGAACCAAGCTGCGCTGGCAGACCTGATCATATTCAACACCTGCAGTGTCCGGCACTCCGCCGAGAATAAAGTCTACGGCAAGCTGGGCGAATATTTGAAGATTAAAAATTCCCGCCCGGGCATGATAATAGCCTTCGGCGGCTGTATGGCCCAAATACCGGAAGTGGTCAATAGGGTTAAGAGAATGGGGGTGGACATCGTGTTCGGAACCCATAATCTGCACCTGCTACCCCAGCTGATAGAAAGACACCACCAGGGACACAAAAAAGTGGTGGAGGTATGGCCAGAGCACGGTGAAATCATTGAAGCCCTGCCATCCCAGCGCAATCCGGGCTGGAGCGCGTTTGTGAATATAATGTACGGATGCAACAACTACTGCAGTTATTGTATAGTGCCTTACACCCGGGGGAGGGAAAGGAGTCGCCGCCCCCAGGACATCCTGGCTGAACTGCAGGCGTTGGCAGCCGACGGTTTCAAGGAGGTTACTCTTCTGGGCCAAAACGTCAATTCCTATGGGCAAGGGCTGCCAGAAGCATTTGATTTTGCTGATTTACTGGCAATGGCCGACAGTATACCTGGACTGGAGCGCATAAGGTTTACCACCTCCCATCCCAAGGATATGTCTGACAAGCTGATCGACACTATCGCCGGCGGGCGCAACCTGTGCGAGCATATTCATGTGCCTCTCCAAGCTGGCAGTAATGAGGTGCTCAAAAGGATGAATCGCCATTACAGCCGCGAGCATTACCTGGAAATGGTGGCCAAAATTAGGGAGAGGATACCAGGAGTGGCCATCAGCAGCGACCTGATCGTCGGCTTCCCAGGCGAAACGCAAGCGGATTTCGAGGAAACGCTGGAAATGGTGGAAAAGGTCAGGTTCGATTCAGCCTTCACCTTTATGTACTCCACCCGGACTGGCACCCAGGCAGCCAAATTACCGGACCAAATAGACCTAAGGACCAAGAGGGAGCGCTTGCTGCGGCTAAACCAGTTGCAGTACGCTATCGCAGCGGAGATCAACCGAGGCATGGAGGGCAAAATCGAGGAAATAATGGTGGAAGGACCGAGCAAGACTGACTACCGGCGGATGACCGGGCGCACTCGCACCAATCGCATCGTGATATTTGAAGGCTGCCCGGACCTGGCTGGTGAGCTGCTGAGGGTCAAGATCACCAAAGGCAACACATTTTCACTATTCGGGGAAGCAGCGGATGGTAAATCGATAATGAAGTAAATTAGGAGGCAATGAACATGGAGAAAGAACAGATACTGACTATGGCATTCGAACTGGGTGCGGCTATTGCCAGATCAGAGCAAATGGGTATTTTGCGCGACATGCAGGACCGGGTGAGTTCAGATGCCGGAGCTGCGGGCCTGATCATGAATTACCAGGATACCATCCAGCAGATGGACAATAAAAGGAGGGACGGGTTGGACATTTTGCCGGCAGAAATCAGCCACCTGGAA
>JAAZOA010000223.1 GCA_012798055.1 Syntrophomonadaceae bacterium
CAAGCCCATCCGAAATTTCGTCATCGATATAGATCAGTCCGGTTAAACCATAATAGACCTGATCGGCGGTGTTGCCCATGAGGTGAGGGTGATACCACAAGGTAGCTGCAGGCTGATCAACTATGAAGCTGGGGCTCCAGCTTTGACCAGGCAAGATGCCCTGTTGGGGACCACCATCCTGATCACCATCCACTGCCAGGCCATGCCAGTGAACTGTCGTGGCAAAGGCCAGGTCATTCTCAACCCGGATGTTCACCTGTTCGCCATTTCTTAAGCGCAACATTGGGCCAAGGTAATTGCCATTGTAGCCAAGGGTTGCAGCAGGCAAGCCGTCGATAAAATAGGTTTGACCAGCTTGTGCCGTTAGAACATAATCGGCCACATCTGGATCTGGATTGGTATCTTCAAGTTGAACCGGTAATTTCAGAGCACTACCAGTCGATTTCCCGGCCAAATCTACCGTTGGGGATATATTATATATAGTATTAATTATATGCATCCCTAAGACTGTTATTAATAGCAGAACGATCATGATCAGAAACGCTTGCAGATTCCGCTTCTTCATAATTCCAACCCCCACCCTATATATCGACTTCGTTGACCTCTACCAGAAACAGAACCCCGCATTTGAAAGCCTGCCAGTCTCAAGTAACCGGCAGGCAAAGAATCTCCAGAATAACTATTTTAATAAATCCTTCATGGCCGCAAATTCTTCAGGAGTTATTTCACCTTCCGCCAACCGCGCTTTGGCGATGTCCAGGGCGGCAGGCGGGCCTGCCTGTTGGGGAGAACTTTTCATAAAATGGCGTATAAGAGCTATGGCCAAAACAGCCAAAAGTATAAAGCCCAGTATCTCTACTACCAACCACCAGCCGCTCCACGGCCCCATCCAGTTACATCACCCATCCCAATAACGATACATTGCACACGCCCCCTTTACTGTTGAAACGTGATCATGGAAATGGGAGTCCCTTAACTCTAGTATACTCTGGAGAGCCTCTGAAAAAAAGGACACGGACGGTAGGCCACAGCTTCATTTTTGCAGTTTTTATCGATTATTCACCCTTGAAAAAAGTGCGCTTGACTACAACATGAATAAACCGAGCCTTGTCTGGAAAAATGATTGAGGTTTATGGTTGATGTTAGCCGGAACATCTGATACTATTGTTTTAGCAAAGGGGAGTAACTTGCTAGACAAAGTCAACAACCGATCGCAAGATCTGGCTTTGTCGGCCCGAAGGGCTTAGTGAGACCTTTGTCTCCATACAAGGAGGCAAAGGTCTTTTTTGTTTAAGTTTGTATGCGCATGTTAAGGAGGGCTGTCAACATGAGACTAGATGCATAAGAATAAACTCTTAATAGTTAATCGAACAAGAGATGTTTTCTTGAATACAAGGAGGCTAATCCAATATGAATAATCTAAAAGCATTTGCGCTGATGAGCGGGCTGTCGATTCTGCTGGTCCTACTGGGGGGGGCATTGGGAGGGACAAACGGAGCCGCTATATTTTTCTTGATATCTCTGGGGATGAATCTATTCAGCTACTACTACAGCGATAAAATGGTCATAAGGATGACCGGGGCCCAGGAAATCCAGGAGTCCCAGGCTCCCCAGATCTATGCGATGATCAGGAAACTAACTTCACGGGCTGGCATGCCCATGCCCAAGATATATGTTACTCCTTCCATGCAGCCCAATGCCTTTGCTACTGGCAGAAATCCCGAACATTCAGCTATAGCTGTAACCCAGGGCTTGCTGGGGATTCTTGACCAGGATGAGATGGAGGGAGTTCTGGCCCACGAGATAGCCCACATCAAGAACCGGGACATCCTGATCGGGACCATGGCCGCTTCCATTGCTGGTGCTATTGCCATGATCGCCAATGTTGCACAGTGGGGTCTGATGTTCGGCGGCTTCGGGGGGAGCGATGATGACGATGGTGGTGGGGGGATTTTGGGTACTGTAGTCATGGCTATCCTGGCACCCATAGCAGCCATGATAATCCAGATGGCGATCTCACGTTCTCGAGAATATGGAGCCGATGAGACCGGTGCATATTTGGCCGGGAATCCGCAGGGTTTGTCAAGTGCGCTGCTTAAACTGCAGGCTGCTTCGCAGCGTGTGCCCATGGAGATTAGTCCGGGGGTTGCCCATATGTTTATCGTAAATCCGCTGGCTGGTTTCAGCTTGGCCAGTCTGTTCAGCACCCATCCGCCGGTCGAACAAAGGGTTGCTAAACTGAATCTTATAAGGTCATAGACTAAGGTCGGTCAGTTAAAAAACGATAAGACTCTTTCCAAGGAGGGCCCAGGTCGGGACCTCCTTTCGGAAATGAGTTACCCGGATGGAGGTGAGTTGTCTTTATGGAAATATTCACAACTGAATTTTGGTCAATAGTTTTTTCGATCGTTATTATCGACCTGGTTCTGGCCGGGGATAATGCTATAGTTATTGGCTTGGCGGCCAGGCATGTACCGAAACAACATCAGAAAAAAGTCATTCTGTGGGGGACAGCCGGAGCAATCGTGGTAAGGTCACTACTGACTTTGGTAGTTGTGTGGCTGCTAAATATCCCTGGGCTATTGCTGGCTGGTGGTCTGCTGCTGGTATGGATAGCATATAAACTCCTGGTCGAAGCAAAGAAGCACGGTGGGATGGAGCTGGGGGACAACCTCTGGTCAGCAGTAAAAACAATCGTCATTGCCGACGTGGTGATGGGACTGGATAACGTACTGGCAGTCGCAGGCGCAGCCCACGGGAGTTTTTTATTGGTTGTAGTAGGTTTGCTGATAAGTATTCCTATCGTGGTTTGGGGCAGCACCATCATTTTGACTTGGGTGGAGCGTTATCCGTCCATTATATACCTGGGAGCAGGAGTCTTGGCTTGGACAGCTGCTAAAATGATAGTCGACGAGCCGCTTTTAAACCAGCTGTTTTTAGACTATTCCATGCTAAAATTGGGATTAGGACCGTTAGTGGTAGCCGCAGTGCTATTGTTGGG
>JAAZOA010000224.1 GCA_012798055.1 Syntrophomonadaceae bacterium
GTACATATGCAAATATATAGCCCTTGATCCCCAGCTCGGCCTCGAATAGTCCCGGATCTTCCTCCCACATGGACCGGTAGCGCAGGATGGAGTAGGGGGGATAGTAGATCAGGAACTCGACTTCCGGGTTGGCTTTGACTAATGGCAGGATATTGATATCGAAAGAGCGCTGCATTGCGGATAAGGACCCATCTACCCCCTGGTATAGCTTGGTTCCCGATGCTCGCCCTGCCTGCTCTTCCTGCCATCGCTGCATGATCGGCTGGTGGTTGAACCAGTACTTGTCACTCCAGTTGTTCAGGTACTCCAGTTCAGGGCTGGGGGTAGGGATATGTTGAAAATAATTTTTCAGGATCTGCAGGCTGTTCTCCATTGCGGTGATGGAAAATAGATAAGCCAGGTCGTTGATTGGCTGCCGGTCATATAGATAATAGGGAAAAGGAACGTCTTCATCGCTCACCCGATCCGGGGCCCCCTTCAGTGATGCGAAATCCAGGCCCCAGATAACGGTTTTGACCTGACCCCTGCGTAAGGCCAGATCGATCATCAGGGCTTCTTCACGGGCCGTGGCGGCCGACATGGAAAGCTTGACCGATTTAACTCCCAGGACACGGTCGACCTGGCTGGGAACAAAATTTTCCGTCATGGAGGAGCCGATGATCACTGCATCGCCGCCATAGTTCCTGGCCAGGCCTGGATTCTGGTAGCGCTGTTCAACCGAAAAAACCGGGGGATAGAACCAGGCCCGGTGAAAATACTGCAGGGGATCAACGACGTAGTTGATCCCTCCAGCGCTTATGAGAAGCAGCAATATAAAGGCTGTAGTTGTCAAGAAGAAGCGTTTATAATTCATCAGGTTATCCTCAGTAGATTGTTCGGGCAACATTATAAATGGAGCAAACTTATGGTATACGAATCACTGCCAATTTTAATAGGTTTCGACGAGAGTCTTTTGGAGCTGGCTGATGCTCCAATCTTAGCGCAGCAGGTAAGGGGTAAGCTGTGCACCATAATCTCGCCAACATGATGAATAGAACGCACTTGCGATGAATAAATCGTGTTCGAAAATGTGGAGACCGGCTGCCAGCGGATTAAAGCTGCAGCTAGCTTTTTGCCTAATCATCCTGGAATTTAGAAATTAAAGTAGATAAATTCGCTGATCTTGTTGAGGTTCAGGATCGCCCATACTGCCAAGGTCGCTATGAACAGGGCATTGAGCACATGGGGGCGGAACCGCTCCATCATCTCCATGGAATTCCTGAAGAGGACCGCCAGGAGGAAGAATACCAGGACCATTCCTGCAGCCCGGGGGATATCCTGGAAACGGTCTGCCAGGGAGGCGAACTCCACCCCATATTGTCCCAGCGCTCCCAGCCGCTCGGCCAGGGAGGAGGGCAGGACCATCCCGCTCTGTCCGAACATACCCCGGAGCACCTTGACCGCATCCCCCCAGTTTTCAGCCCGGAAGAAAACCCAGGCAATATTGACGAAATTGAAGGTAACAAACCAGGCCAGCAACCGGGGCAGGCGCAGATTAATCCTGCCCCACAACCTTTGCACCACCAGGGCGGCTCCGTGCAGAAATCCCCAGAAGACGAAAGTCCACCCGGCCCCGTGCCACAGTCCGCCCAGCAGGAAAGTGATCATAATATTGGCGTAGATGTTGGCTTCCCCTACCCGGCTTCCACCCAGGGGTATGTATATATATTCTCTCAGGAAACGGCTGAGGGTGATGTGCCAGCGCCGCCAGAATTCCTGGATGCTCCTGGACTTATAGGGTGAATTGAAGTTGATAGGCAAACGGATATTGAACATCAAAGCCGATCCGATGGCCATATCGGTGTAGCCGCTGAAATCGAAATAGAGCTGCAGGGTGTAGGAGAGTGAGGTCACCCATGCTTCTATGAGGCTCAGGCTGGAGGCGGTGTCGAAGCCGTAAGTGGCGGCTTTGGCCAGGCTGTCAGCGATAATGACTTTCTTGAAAAGGCCCAGCACGAACAGGAATAGTCCTTTGGCCATATTTTCGTAATTGACCGTCTTGTTCCGCTCCGATTCGAACTGGGGCATCATCTCTTTGTGATGCAGAATGGGCCCAGCCAGCAGGTGCGGGAAGAAGGTCACGAAGAGGGCATAGTTGACCAACTGGTATTCCTTGGCCTGGGACCGGTAGGCATCCACCAGGTAGGCGATTTGGGTGAAAGTAAAGAAAGAAATGCCCAAAGGCAGGATGATGTGCAAAAGCGGCAGGGCAGTGCCCAGGGCCAGGTTGATATTATAGATGAAGAAATCGGTGTATTTGAAGTAACCCAGCAGTAAGAGGTTGAAAGCGATTCCGATTATCAGGATAGCTTTGGGACTGAGAGCCCGGGTCGGAGGGCGGGTCAAGGCCGAACCCACCGCGAAATTTACCAGGATAGAGACCAGGATAAGGGGCAGGTAGGAGATGTTCCACCAGCTGTAGA